>JAYQOZ010000017.1:0-3852 GCA_038145035.1 Gemmatimonadaceae bacterium
GCCGAGGTCTGCGCCTGGCTGCAGTCGGAACCCACGCAGTCCTACGAGTATCTCTCGGACGTCACCGCCGTGGAGTACCGCGACGGCCTGCGCCCGATCGAGGTGGTCTGGCATATCCGCTCCATCCGCTACCGTCGCTTCCTGCGCCTGAAGGCCGAGCTTCCCAAGGACGGCAAGACACCGCTGGCGGTGCCCAGCGTCTGGGGCGTGTGGAAGGGCGCCGATTGGCTCGAGCGTGAATGCTACGACATGTTCGGCATCCGCTTCGAGGGTCATCCCGACCTGCGCCGGATCCTGATGTGGGAGCAGTACAAGGAGGGCTTTCCCCTCCGGAAGGACTTCCCGATGCGCGGTCGTTTCTCGCGCTCGGAACAGCTCAAGCAGGCCCTCGCGGCAAACCCCGAGGCCCGCTACTCCATGGAAGAGCTCTCGATCGCGGACGCGTTCGAGGACCTGCCGTCCGAGATGCGCGTGCGCCTGACCGGCGGCGAGCAGACGGGAGAATAACCGCCATGCCCACCGCCACCGACAAGCGCACCCTCGAGGTCGCGCTCTCCACGACGGGCCTTGGTCCCGACGGCAAGCCGCAGCGCATCCCGCTCGGCGCGGAGGGCCTGGTCGAGGCACCGCCCGCGCTCGAGCCGGAGCTCGAGGGCGAGCACATGCTCATCAACATCGGGCCCCAGCACCCGGCCACGCACGGCGTGCTGCGCCTGGTGCTCGAGCTCGACGGCGAGACGGTCGTCCGCTGCATCCCGCACGTGGGCTATCTGCACTGCGGCTTCGAGAAGATCGGGGAGTACCGGCAGTACAACCAGATCATCCCCTGGACCGACCGCGAGGACTACCTGAACTCGATGGGCAACAACGTCGCCTTTGCGCTCGGCGCGGAGCGGCTGTTCGGCCTCGAGATCACCCCGCGCTGCACGGTGCTCCGCGTGATCGCGATGGAGCTGTCGCGCATCATCTCGCACCTGGTCTGGCTCGGCACCACCTGTATCGACATCGGCGCGTTCACGCCGTTCCTGTGGTCCTTCCAGGAGCGCGAGAATGTCTACAACCTGCTGGAGCGCTGGACCGGCGCACGGCTCACCACCAGCGGGACGCGCGTGGGCGGCATGATCGCCGACGTGCCCGAGGGATGGACCGACCAGCTCCGCCACTTCATCGACACCTTCCCGGGGACGCTCGACCAGGTCGAGCGCATGCTCAACAAGAACGCCATCTGGGTGGGCCGCACCGTCGGCCTCGGCGTCATGAGCCCCGAGGAGGCGATGAACCACGGCCTGAGCGGCCCGATGCTCCGCGCCTCCGGCGTCGCCTACGATGTCCGCAAGGACGTGCCGTACCTTGACTACGAGACGTATGACTTCGACGTCCCGGTCGGCACCAACGGCGACGTCTATGACCGCTTCCTGGTGCGGCAGGAGGAACTGCGGCAGTCGGTGCGCATCCTCGACCAGGCGCTGAAGCGGCTGCCCGACGGGCCCGTGAACGTGGATGACCCGCGCGTCATCCTGCCGCCGAAGTCCAAGGCGACCAGCGAGATGGAGTCCATGATCCATCACTTCAAGCTGGTGATGGAAGGCCCGCGGCCGCCGATCGGCGAGACCTACGTGCCGATCGAGAGCCCGAAGGGCGAGAAGGGCTACTACTTCGTATCCGACGGCACGGCCAAGCCGGTGCGCTGGCGCATCCGGCCGCCGAGCTTCGTGAACCTGTCGGCGATCCCGAAGATGGTGGAGGGCCACCTGCTCTCCGACGTGATCGCCATCAATGCCTCCATCGACATCGTGATGGGAGAGATCGACCGGTGAGCCACGGCCCCTCCGCCCCCTCGGCGGCCCCCCACGGTCATCACGACCACGCGCCCTACGAGCCGGTGTTCACGCCGGGCTCGGCGCGCCTCAAGGAGCTGCAGGACCTGATGACGCGCTATCCGGACAAGCGCGCCTGCCTGCTGCCCGCCCTCTGGATGGTCCAGCACGAGCGCGGCTGGATCAGCGAGGATGCCATGCGCGAGGTCGGCGACCAGCTCGGCTGCACCGCCGCCTACGTGAAGGGCGTGGTGACCTTCTACACGATGTACCACCAGCATCCGGTGGGAAGGAATTTCATCCAGGTCTGCACCACGTCGCCCTGCCTCTGCGCCGGCGCGGACAAGGTGGTCGAGGCCTTCCTCGAGCACACGGGCTGCAAGGAGCTCGGCCTGACCTCGCCGGACGGCAAGTACACGGTGATCGAGGTCGAGTGCCTCGGGGCCTGCGGCTTCGCGACGCCGGTGCAGATCAATGAGGACTACGTGGAGAACGTGACCCCGGAGAAGGTGCCGGAGATCCTGCGAGGGCTCGCCTGATGGGCTACCCGCACAAGAGCCACCCCCGCGAGACGCCGGTCCTCAGCAAGCACTTCGGTGACCCCGAGGCGCGCACGCTGGAGGGCTGGAAGGCCCGCGGCGGCTACAAGGCGCTGCAGCAGGCGCTGGGCATGGATCCCGTCGCCATCCAGAACGTGGTGAAGGACTCCGGCCTGCGTGGCCGCGGCGGTGCCGGCTTCCCGACGGGCCTCAAGTGGTCCTTCATGAAGCTTGGCGACGGCAAGCCGCACTATCTCTGCTGCAACGCCGACGAATCCGAGCCGGGCACGTTCAAGGACCGCGAGATCATGCGCTGGACCCCGCACGCCCTCATTGAGGGCTGCGCGATCGCCGCGTACGCGATCGGTGCCGAGACGGCCTACATCTACGTCCGTGGCGAGTTCACGGAGCCCATCACGCGGCTCGAGGATGCGCTCGCCGAGGCCCGCGCGGCCGGCATCATCGGCAACAACGCGATGGGGTCGGGCAAGAAGATCGACGTGTGGGTGCATCGTGGCGCCGGCGCGTACATCTGCGGCGAGGAGACCGCCCTGATGAACTCGCTGGAGGGCAAGCGCGGCAACCCGCGCATCAAGCCGCCCTTCCCGGCGGTGTCCGGCCTCTTCGGCCAGCCCACGACCATCAACAACGTCGAGACGCTCGCGGCCGTCCCGCACATCCTGAACAACGGCGCCGAGTGGTACCGGGCGATGTGCCTGTCGTCGCCGAAGAGCACCGGCTCCAAGCTCTTCTCGGTCTGCGGCAACGTGGCGCGCCCCGGCAACTACGAGGTCGTGCTCGGCTTCTCCTTCAAGGAGTTCCTGTACGACCTCTGCGGCGGCCCGCCGCCGGGCCGGAAGTTCAAGGCGATCATCCCCGGCGGCTCGTCGGTGCCGGTGATCACCATCGAGGAAGCCGAGTCCGTGAAGATGGATTACGAAGGATTCCTCGAGGTCGGCACCATGCTGGGCTCCGGCGGCGTCATCATCTTCGACGATGCGCAGTCGATGCCGAGGCAGCTGGCCCGCCTCGCGCGCTTCTACGCCCACGAGAGCTGCGCCCAGTGCACGCAGTGCCGCGAGGGCACGGCCTGGATGACGAAGATCCTCGAGCGCATCGTCGCAGGGCAGGGCACGTTCGAGGACCTCGACACGATCTTCGAGCTCTCCGAGAACATGACCGGCAAGACCATCTGCGTGCTCAGCGATTCCTGCGGCGCGCCGGTGACCAGCGGCATCACGCGTTTCCGCGGCGAGTTCGAGGCGCTGATCAAGGGTAAGCGCTCGTCCACCGTGGCGGTGGGCGCATGACCATCATGACAAAGGATGAAGGACGGAGGACGGAAGCTTGAGCGGCGTCACTCTGACCATTGAGGGACGGCAAGTCACCGTTCCCGCGGGGACGAGCATCCTCGAGGCGGCCAGGACCGCCGGCGTGCTCATCCCGCACTACTGCTATCACCCCGGGCTTCCCGTGGCCGGCGTCTGCCGCATGTG
>JAYQOZ010000017.1:3862-14598 GCA_038145035.1 Gemmatimonadaceae bacterium
AGCTCGCCCCGTCCTGCGCGACGACGGTCGGCGAGGGGCAGGTGGTGCACGTCTACTCCGAGAAGGCGCTCGAGGCCCGCAAGGGCGTGCTCGAGCTGCTCCTCATCAACCACCCGCTCGACTGCCCGATCTGCGACCAGGCCGGCGAGTGCGAGCTGCAGGACTACACCTTCCAGGAGGGGCGCGCCGACTCGCGCTACCGCGAGCCCAAGCGCTTCAATCCGGTCGAGGACTTCGGCGGCGACGTCCTGTACGTCACCAACCGCTGCATCCTCTGCACGCGCTGCGTGCGCTTCATGGAGGACGTGCACGAGGCGCCGGTGCTCAACGTCTCCGAACGCGGCGATCGCGCCAGCATCGGCAAGGCGACGGACGCGGACCTGACCCAGCCCTGGGCGGCGAACGTCATCGACCTCTGCCCGGTCGGCGCTCTGGTCTCCAAGGACTTCCTGAACAAGGCCCGGGCCTGGGAACTGGACCGCACGGCCTCCGTCTGCAGCGGCTGCTCGCAGGGCTGCAACACCGTGCTCGAGACGCGCGACAATGTGGTGCTGCGGCAGAAGCCGCGCTCCAACGAGGCCGTGAACCATTTCTATCTGTGTGACCAGGGCCGCCTCGATTACCGGTGGATGAACCGCGCCGATCGCATCGAGGTCCCGAAGATCAAGCTCCACGACGTGCTGTCCCCGGTGGATTGGGATATTGCGTACGGCGAGGCCGCCAAGCTGCTTTCGGGCAAGCGCGCTTACGTGGTGGCCTCGCCCAAGCTTTCCAATGAAGCGCTGTTCCTGCTCAAGCAGATCGTCAGCAAGACGGGCGGGGAAGGCGCCTTCCACTGTGCGACGGGCCCCGAGGCTCCGCTGCCGGGCGTGAAGGATCTCTCCCTGCGCGCCGACCGCGCGCCGAACGTGAGCGGGGCTGAGCGGCTGGGCTTCGCCCGTCGCGACGCGGACGTACTCGGCGGCCTGCGGGACGGTGACGTGCTCGTGATCGCCGAGGAGGAGCTGCACGGCGTGAACGCCTCGGCCGCGAGGAAGGCCAGCGCAATCATCGTCATCGGCACGGCGCTGCCCGAGGGCATCCCGACGCCGGCCGTGGTGCTGCCGATCGCAAATGTGGCGGAGGAGGAAGGCACCTTCACCAACCTGCGCGGGCGCGTCCAGCGCTTCCTCCAGGCGAAGGCGGCCCCCGGCCTCGCGCGTCCGAGCTGGTTCGCGCTCACCGACCTCAACAGCGCGCTCGGCATCAAGGGCGAGTACTTCCTGCCCAGCGCCGTGTTCGCGGCACTGGCCTCGAGCGAGCCGGCCTTCGCCGGCCTCAGCTACGAGTCGCTCGGACTTCAGGGTGCGCCGGTCCCCGGCGCGCAGGCAGGGGTGGCCTGATGCCGCTCGATCAGTCGCAGTTGGACCTGCCGTTCTTCCCGTTCCTGATTGCCACCGTGGTGAAGATGCTGGCCATCTTCACGCTCTACATGGTCGGCGTCGCCTACACCACGCTCGCTGAGCGCAAGGTGTCGGCCTGGATTCAGGATCGACACGGCCCGAATCGCGTCGGCCCTTGGGGCCTCTTCCAGGTGCTCGCGGACGGCGTGAAGAACATCATGAAGGAAGAGACGATGCCCGGCGGCGTGAACAAGCCGCTGTTCATCCTGGCCCCCGCGCTGGCCTTCGTGCCCGCGCTGATGGCCTGGGCGGTGATCCCCTTCGGCGCACCGCTGCCGACGCCCTGGGGCCGCGTGGACCTCGTCGTCGCAGACCTGCCCATCGGCTTCCTCTTCACGCTCGCCATCACCTCGCTCGGCGTCTATGGCATCGTGATCGCGGGTTGGGCCTCGAACAACAAGTACGCCCTGCTCGGCGGCCTGCGCTCCTCGGCGCAGATGGTCAGCTACGAGATCGTGATGGGCATGAGCACGGTTTGCGTGCTGCTCATCAGCGGCAACGTCGCGATGACGAAGATCATCGACCAGCAGGTGTTCCTGGGCTGGAACGCCTGGGTGCTCTCGGTGGCCTGCTTCCTGTTCCTGGTCGCGGCCTTCGCGGAGACAAACCGCGTGCCCTTCGACCTGCCCGAGGCGGAGTCGGAACTCATCGCCGGCTATCACAGCGAGTACAGCGCAATGAAGTTCTCGATGTTCCCGATCTCCGAGTACGCCAACATGGTCACGGCCAGCGCGATGTTCGTGACGCTGTTCCTCGGCGGATGGGACATCCCGTTCACGCAGTGGGACAACTTCGGGCCGTACACCGTGGGCAAGGCGATCGCGACCTTCGGCATGTTCGCGGCCAAGGTGATCTTCTTCGTCTTCTTCTACATCTGGATCCGCTGGACGCTGCCGCGCTTCCGCTATGACCAGCTGATGTCGCTGGGCTGGAAGGTGATGCTGCCGACGGCGCTGGCCTACGTGGTGATCGTGGCCTCGGCCATCCTCGGGCTGGACGCGGCGGGTGTGGCCCGCGGCAAGATGTTCGGTCTCGCGATGTTCGGCATGAACGCGGTGCTGCTGGTAATCCTGTTCTTCATCCTGGACCGCGGGCGCCTCGTGAGCCCCGCCTATTCCCGCCTCGAGCGTGCGGAGATGGAGCGGCTGCGGCAGCGCGCCCCCAGCCGTGCGACCCTGCAACCCGGGGAGATCCGCTAAATGGCCATCAACGTGAAGGTGATGGAGCGGCCCGTCCGCGACGTCAGCTATGTCCGCGCGACGCTCAGCGGCCTCGGGCTCACACTCAGGCACCTGGTGAACCCGCACAAGGTCACCGTGCAGTATCCCGACGAGAAGTGGGACATCGGGCCGCGCTGGCGCGGCACGCACCGCATGCTCACCACCGAGGACGGCAAGGCCAAGTGCGTGGCCTGCGGGCTGTGCCCGACCGTCTGCCCGGCCAACTGCATCAAGCTGGTGCCCGGCGAGGACGAGGCGGGGAACCGCTACCCGCTGGTGTTCGAGATCGACGAGTTCCGCTGCATCTTCTGCGGCTACTGCCAGGAGGTCTGCCCGGAGGAGGCCATCCACCTCGGCCGGCACTACGAGAACGCCGAGTTCAGCCGCGACAGGTTCGTGTATGACCTCGAACGGCTCACGGCGCAGACGCACGCGGTCAGCGAGCTCTGGGACCCCGCCGACCCGCGGGGGGAGTGACGATGGGCAACGAGTTCTTCCCGCTGTTCTACGGGTTCCACTTCTACCTGTTCGGGCTGCTGGCGCTGGCCTCGGCCATCCTGTTCGTCACGCGCAAGAGCCCCGTGGCCGCGGCCCTGTGGCTGGTGAACGTGATGTTCTGTCTCGCGGCGCTCTACATCCTGCTCGATGCGCAGTTCGTCGGCGCCATCCAGGTGCTGGTCTACGCCGGCGCCATCATGGTGGTCTTCCTTTTCGTGGTCATGCTGCTCAACCTCGGGCATCCCGATGAGCTGAGCGACATTCGCGACAAGGCAGGGCGACTGGCGGCCGGTTTCGTGGGCCTCGCGCTGCTGGCCGAGGTGATGGTGCTCGCCCGCGCCCGCTTCCCGCTGCGGCTGGAGATGCCGGTGCCCCCGGCGGCGGTGTCGGTTGAGGGACCGGGCGGCGTAATCGGCCCGCTCGCCGGCCCGCTGTTCCGCGAGTACCTGCTGGCCTTCGAACTCACCTCAATGCTGCTGTTGGCCGCCATCGTCGGCGCGGTCGTCATCGGCCGCAAGCGGAGCTGACCGATGCTCGCGGAATCCCTCGCGCTGTCGGCCGCGCTCTTCACCATCGGCGTCATCGGCGTGCTGACCCGCCGCAACGCCATCATCCTCTTCATGTGCGTGGAGCTGATGCTCAACGCCGTGAACCTGTCCTTTGTTGCGCTGAGCACGCTCTACGGCGCTGCGGGCCAGGTGTTTGTGATCTTCACGATGACCGTCGCCGCCGCCGAGGCGGCCGTCGGGCTCGCGATCATCATCGCCATCTTCCGTCACCGCCAGTCGGTGAATCTTGAAGACATCAACCTGCTGAAGGGCTGATGCTCACCCAGTCCCCCCCTGAGACGATGGGTCATCCCCTGGCGGACACGGTCGCGCGCTTCGCGTGGCTGCTGCCGGCGCTGCCGCTGCTCGGGTTCCTGCTCAACGGCTTCCTCTCGCTGTGGGCCGCGGCCCGCCCCGGACCGGACGATCCCACCAAGGCCTCCGAGCACCACGGCCACGGTCATGCGGATGCGCAGGGGTCCCACGATGCGCACGACGCCGACGCGCACGATGACCACCACGCGGCGCGGCACCCCGCCGCGGGCCTGGTCTCGCTCATCGGCCCGGGCGTGCTGCTGCTTTCCTTTGGCGTGGCCCTCGCGATCTTCCTCGCCATGCAGGGCGCGCATCCGGAGGCGCCCTACGTCCTGACGCTCTTCCAGTGGATGCCCACCGGCAAGCTGTCCGTGGACGCCGCGCTGCAGCTGGACCAGCTCTCGATGGTGATGACGCTGATCATCACCGGCATCGGTTCGCTGATCCACATCTTCTCCGTCGGCTACATGCAGGACGACCCCGGGTACCCGCGCTACTTCGCGTACCTGAACCTGTTCGTCTTCTTCATGCTGCTGCTGGTGCTCGGGTCGTCCTACCCACTCATGTTCGTGGGCTGGGAAGGCGTCGGGCTCTGCTCGTATCTGCTCATCGGCTTCTGGTTCCACGAGAAGGCCAATGCCGACGCCGGCAAGAAGGCCTTCATCGTGAACCGCATCGGCGACTTTGGCATGCTGGTCGCGATGTTCCTGATGTTCGCGAACTTCGGCAGCCTGAGCTACGTCGGCGTCGAGGGTGCGGCGGCACAGCTGGAGATGGGGTCGCTCGTCGCCACCGCCATCTGCCTGTTCCTCTTCCTCGGCGCGGCCGGCAAGAGCGCGCAGATGCCCCTCTATGTCTGGCTCCCGGACGCGATGGCCGGCCCGACGCCGGTCTCGGCACTGATCCACGCCGCGACGATGGTCACCGCCGGCGTGTACCTCGTGGCCCGGAGCGGGTCGCTGTTCTCGATGGCTCCCACGGCGCAGCTCACGGTGGCGTTCGTCGGCGCGCTCACGGCGCTGTTCGCGGCGACCATCGGCCTCAAGCAGTGGGACATCAAGAAGGTGCTCGCGTACTCCACCGTCTCCCAGCTCGGCTACATGTTCGTGGGCGTGGGCGTGGGGGCGTACACCGCGGGCGTGTTCCACCTGATGACCCACGCCTTCTTCAAGGCGCTGCTGTTCCTCGGGTCGGGCTCGGTGATCTACGCCATGCACCAGGCCTACCACGCGACGCACAACCACGAGGACGCGCAGGACATGCGCAACATGGGCGGGCTGCGGCATCACATGCCGATCACCTTCGCCCTGATGTGGATCGCGACGCTGGCCATAGCCGGCATCCCGGTGTTCTCGGGCTTCTTCTCCAAGGACGAGATTCTCGCCTCGGTGTTCGCCCGCGCGCACGGCTCGACGCTGGCCGAGGCCAGCCTGCTGGGCATCCATGGCAGCACGCTGCTCTATCTCGTTTATGGGATGGGCCTCGCCGCCGCGCTGATGACCGCGATCTACATGACGCGGATGATGCTCTACACGTTCCACGGGCCCAACCGCACCGGTGAGGCCGAGCGGCCGCACCTGAAGGAAGCGCCGTGGGTGATGACCGGTCCCCTCGTGGTGCTGGGTGTGCTCTCGCTGGCGGGCGGCTGGTTCAACCTGCCGCTGATCACTGGCGGCTCCCTGGGCCCGGTGGAGGTGCTGCACCATTGGCTCGAGCCGGTGATCGGCCGCGCGACCCTGCTGGTGACCCTGGGCGAGGCGCCGCATCTGTCGCACAGCACTGAGTACGCGCTGATCGGCACGGCCGTGGCAATCGCCGTGGCGGGCATCGCCTTCGCGGTGCTGCGGCTGAAGCCTGCGGCGTTGGTACCGGCCAGGCAGGCCGTGCCGGAAGAGGGCTTCGGCAAGGTGCTGTCCAACAAGTGGTATGTGGACGAGGCCTACGACAAGGTCGTCGTCCGGCCGACGCTGGGGGTCTCCCGCACGCTGCTGTGGAAGGGCGTGGACACGGGGCTCATCGACGGCCTGATGGTGAATGGTTCCGCGCTCTTCGCCCGCGCCCTTGGCTGGATGGGTTCGCAGCTCCAGTCGGGGCGGGTGGGCACCTACGCCTGGGTCCTCGTGGTCGGGGCGGTGATGGTGCTGGGCGTTTTCACTTTCCTCTGATCCGACCGTGACCGCGCTACTTGCTTCCATCGGCTATAACGGCTGGATCCTCCCCGTCCTCCTCGGGCTGCCGCTCGTCGGCGCCTTCGCGCTGTTCCTGCGCGGCCGCCGCGGCGGCGACGGCGAGGCCCGGATGGCCGCTGACCGTTCCTTCGCGCTCTGGGTGTTCCTCGCCGAGGCGCTGCTCTCGCTCGGGCTCTGGTGGTCCGTCGACGTCAGCAGCCCGGACTGGCAGGCCGCCGTGCAGCTGCCCTGGATTCCGCAGTGGGGCGTCAGCTTCCACGTGGGCCTCGACGGCATCTCGTTGATGCTGGTGCTGCTCACCACGCTGCTGATGCCGCTGGCGGTGCTCGGCGGCTGGACGTCCATCCGGGAGAAGACCGCTGCCTACTATGCGCTGCTGCTGATCCTCACGACGGGGATGCTCGGCGTGTTCATGGCGCTGGACCTGGTGCTCTTCTACGTGATGTGGGAAGTGATGCTCGTGCCGATGTACCTGATCATCGGCATCTGGGGCGGCCAGCGGCGCCTCTACGCGAGCCTCAAGTTCTTCCTCTACACGATGATCGGCTCGCTGCTCATGCTGGTGGCGGTGATCTGGCTGGGCCTGGCCGCCAAGCAGGGCGGCGTGCCGAACTTCAGCTACGACGCCCTGCTTGCCCTCTCGCGCGAGGGCGAGTTCAACGGCTCACTCTGGCTCTTCGCTGCCTTCGCCGTTGCCTTCGCGGTGAAGGTGCCGATGTTCCCCTTCCATACCTGGCTGCCGGACGCGCACGTGGAGGCCCCGACCGCGGGGTCCGTGATCCTGGCTGCCATCATGCTGAAGATGGGCACCTTCGGCTTCGTACGCTTCGCGCTGCCGCTGTTCCCGGTCGCGGCGATGCACCCGATGGTGCGCACCGTGATGCTGGTGCTGGCCGTGATCGGCATCGTCTACGGCGCGCTGGTCGCGCTGGTGCAGCCGGACTTCAAGAAGCTCGTGGCCTACTCCTCGGTGAGCCATCTCGGCTTCGTGATGCTCGGCCTTTTCGCGATGACGGTCGAGAGCGTCCAGGGGGCCCTGGTCGTCACCATCTCGCACGGCGTCTCCACCGGTGCGCTGTTCCTTCTCATCGGCATGATCTACGAGCGACGGCACACCCGCCTCGTGGATGACTTCGGCGGCATCGCCAAGGTGATGCCGGTGTTTGCCGTGTTCCTGACCATCGTCGCGCTCTCGAGCATCGGCGTGCCGGGGACCAACGGCTTCGTGGGCGAGTTCCTGGTGCTCCTGGGGTCGTTCCCGACCCAGCCCTACTACGCCTTCATCGCGGCCACCAGCGTCATCCTGGCCGCCGCCTACCTGCTCTGGGCCGTGCAACGTATCATCTACAACCCGCTCGTGAAGCCGGAGAACGAAGCCCTGCGCGGCATGGACCTGAATCGCCGCGAGATCGGGCTGCTGATCCCGCTGGTGGCTGCCATCCTCTGGATCGGCGTCTACCCGAAGCCGGTGCTCGAGAAGACCGAGGCGGCCGCCGGTCGCCTGGTACGCCTCGTGGAGTCGGAGCGCAGCGGCCCGGGACCTAGCGCGGATGAGGGCAACTGAGATGACCTACGATCTGAGCGTCCCGTCGCAGCTGCTCGCCGCGCTCCTGCCGGACCTCGTGCTGATGGTCGGTTCTATGGCCGTGATGCTCTACGCCGCCATGCGGCACGACAGTGCCGAGCACCAGCGCTCGGTGGGCATGGCCTCGCTGGGCGTGCTGGGCGCCGCGACCGTGGCGCTGCTCTATATGGCCGTCCGCGGCGATGGCGCCGGCGCCGGGGTCATCGCCGTCGACGGCTTCCGCTGGGCGGTGGACCTCGTGCTCCTCGTCGCCGCCTTCGGGACGATTGCGCTGGGCATCGAGTACAACGATCGCGAGGGCATCACCCACGGGGAGTTCCATGTCCTGGTGCTCTTCGCGGCCGCGGGCATGATGGTCCTCGCCTCGGCACGCGACCTCATGATCTTCTTCCTCGGCGTCGAGATCATGTCGGTGGCGATCTACGTGCTGGCGGGCCTGAACCGCCGCAGCGCCCGATCGGCCGAGGCGGCGCTCAAGTACTTCCTGCTCGGCGCCTTCGCCACGGGCTTCATGCTCTATGGCATCGCGCTGATCTACGGCGCCACGGGCGCCACGCAGTTTGCGGAGATCGGGCGGCGCATCGGCGCCTACGCGCTCCTCGGCAATCCGATGCTGCTGGTGGGCATCGGCCTGCTCACCATCGGCCTCGGCTTCAAGGTGGCGGCGGTGCCGTTCCACATGTGGGCGCCGGACGTGTATGACGGCGCGCCGACGCCGGTGACGGCCTTCATGGCGGCGGCGGTGAAGGCCGCCGCGTTCGCCGCCTTCGCGCGCGTCTGGTACGAGTGCTTCCAGATGCCCGTGATGCGCTGGGCGCCGGCGCTCTGGTGGCTGGCCGTCCTCACGATGGTCGTGGGCAATGTGGTGGCGCTGCAGCAGCAGAACCTGAAGCGCATGCTCGCCTACTCGAGCATCGTGCACTCCGGCTACCTGCTCGTCGCCATCCTCGCGAATTCCGCGCTGGGGTCGGCGGCATTCCTGTTCTACGTGCTGGCCTACACGCTGGCCACCTTCGGCGCCTTCGGCATCCTCGGGGCTCTGCAGCGTGGCAGCGATCGCGCCCCCACGATGGCGGACGTGGCGGGGCTCTGGCAGGTGCGGCCCTGGCTCGCGGTCGGGATGGGCGTGTATCTGCTGGCCCTGCTCGGGTTCCCCGTCTTCGGCGGCATCGGGTTCTTTGCCAAGTGGTACCTGCTGCAGGCGGCGCTCGACGCGGCGTTCGATCTCAATGGGCTGGCCGTCATCGTGGTACTGACCTCGGTCATCTCCGCGGGCTATTACCTCCAGGTCATCCGCGTGATGTTCATGCAGCCGCGGGCCGAGGACGCACCCGAGACGCCGGCGCTGGGTCCGCTCACACGCGCCGTGCTGGTGGGGACGGCGGCGCTGATCCTCGTCTTCGGGCTCTACCCGACGCCGGTGGCGACGTGGAGCCGTGCGGCCGCCTTTGCGCCGGTGACGTCCCTCTCCGCGTCGCTGACCCAGCGTTAGCCCAGGCGCCATGATCGCTCCCGGCATCTTCCGCCAATACGACATCCGCGGCATCGTCGGCCAGGATCTCACCGTAGCGGCGGCGGAGGCCATCGGTCGTGCCTATGCGCAGATCCTCGACGAGCGCGCGGTCGCGGGTGCCGTCGCCGTGGGGCGTGACAACCGGCCGAGCGGCGCGGCGCTGCGCGATGCGCTGGTCCGGGGGCTGACCACCAGCGGCCTCGACGTCATCGACGTCGGCGTCGTGCCGACGCCGCTGCTCTACTGGTCGCTGCATCACCTGCCGGTCGTGGCGGGCATCCAGATTACGGGCTCGCACAATCCACCCGAGTACAACGGCTTCAAGTGCTGCATCGGGCACGGCTCGCTGCACGGCGAGGGGATCCAGCGCCTGCGCCGGATCATCGAGGCCGGCGCATTCCCGGCCGGGCAGGGCACGGTGCGTAGCGAAGCGATCATCGACCGCTACGTCGACGACATCGTGGCCCGGATCGGTCCGCTGCCGAAGGACATGAAGGTCGTGATCGACTGTGGCAACGGCGTCGGCGCCGTGGTCGCGCCGAAGCTGTTCCCGGCGCTGGGACTGACCCCGACCTGGTTGTTCGCCGAGAGCGACGGGAGCTTCCCGAACCACCATCCGGATCCCACGGTGGTCGAGAACCTGCAGGACCTCATCCGAAGCGTACGCGAGACCGGCAGCGCCATCGGCATTGGTTTCGACGGCGACGCCGATCGCATCGGGATGGTGGACGGCGCCGGCACGCTCGTCTGGGGCGACTACCTGCTGCTCCTCTATGCCCGCGACGTGCTGGCGCGCACGGGCCGGGGCCAGTCGATCATCTTCGACGTGAAGTGCTCCCAGGCATTGCCAGACGGCATCGAGAAGGCTGGCGGCAAGCCGGTGATGTGGAAGACGGGCCACTCCCTCATCAAGGAGAAGATGAAGGAGCTCAAGGCGCCGTTGGCCGGCGAGATGTCGGGCCACATGTTCTTCACCGAGGGCTTCTACGGGCACGACGATGCGCTCTACGCCGCCGCGCGGCTGCTGCGCATCATCGCGGACGCGAAGCGGTCGGTGGCGGACCTGCTGGCCGACGTGCCGCGCTTCGTCTCAACGCCCGAACTGCGCGTGGACTGTCCCGACGACCGCAAGGAGATCGTCACGCAGGCGGCACTGGCGCATTTCCGCGCCAGGTATCCCGTCAGCGACGTGGATGGCGTGCGCATCCTGTTCGAGGGCGGATGGGCCCTCATTCGCAGTTCCAACACGCAGCCGATCCTGGTGATGCGCTTCGAGGCCTCCAGCGAGGCACGGCTCGCCGAGCTGCGCGCCGAGGTCGAGGGCTGGCTGGCGACGCAGGGCGTCACGGTCGGAGCCTCGGCCGGGCACTGACGTGAGCGGCCGCTCCCGGCGCGGCCTGCTCGCCCTTCTCGCGGGTGGCGCCCT
>JAYQOZ010000018.1:0-14530 GCA_038145035.1 Gemmatimonadaceae bacterium
GAGGGCATGCGCGCGGGCTGGGAGCCGTCGCCTGCCCTCCGTGTCTTGATTTGTTGGGCGGTCCGTCGCGGACCTCGGCGCGCGGTCATCGCGGATGCAGCCCCCCCGGCAGCGCCGTTGCCGTTCCTTGACTCCCCGTGCCTTCGGGGCAAGGAAAAATCAAGGCGCGGAGGCGCGGAGGATCGACCGGTCTTTTCTGTTGTTTCCCCCTCTGAAATCGGCTAAATTTCGGGGTTCACGGGACACCCCTGTTTTCCGCCTCTTGAGCGAGCGAAAATGACGGCACCGAACAACCGGGAACGGATCCTCCCGCGCCTGATCCAGGACGAGGTCCGCGAATCGTTCATCAACTACTCGATGAGCGTGATCGTGAGCCGTGCGCTGCCCGATGTGCGCGACGGCCTCAAGCCCGTGCACCGGCGGGTGCTCTATGCCATGAACGAGCTCGGGCTCGTCCCTGGGCGGCCCTACAAGAAGTCCGCGACCGTCGTCGGCGACGTGCTCGGCAAGTACCACCCGCATGGCGACCAGTCCGTCTATGACGCCCTGGTGCGCATGGTGCAGGACTTCTCGCTGCGCTATCCGCTCGTGGACGGCCAGGGCAACTTCGGCTCCGTCGACGGCGACCCCGCGGCCGCGTACCGGTACACCGAGTCGCGGCTCACGCGCATCGCCGTCGAGATGCTCACCGACATCGACAAGAACACCGTCGATTTCGCGCCCAACTTCGACGACCGGCTCGAGGAGCCAACCGTCCTGCCGTCGGCGTTCCCGAACCTGCTGGTGAACGGCTCGGCCGGCATCGCCGTGGGCATGGCCACCAACATCCCGCCGCACAACCTGCGTGAGGTGGCCGGCGCCGTGGTGGCGATGATCGACAACCCGGAGATCGGGGTCGACGGGCTGCGGACGCTCATCAAGGGTCCGGACTTCCCGACCGGGGCCTTCATCTACGGCCGCGCCGGCATCAAGGACTACATCGAGACCGGCCGCGGCAGGGTCGTGATGCGCGCCCGCGCGGTGATTGAGGAGAAGGAGTCCTCGAACAAGTCGCAGATCGTGGTCACCGAGCTGCCGTACCAGGTGAACCGCGCCAACCTCGTGATGAGCATCGCCGAGCTGGTGCGCGACAAGAAGATCGAGGGCGTGGCGGACCTGCGCGACGAGTCGGATGCCAATACGCGGATCGTCATCGAGCTCAAGCGCGACGCCATCCCGAAGGTGGTGCTGAACCAGCTGTACAAGCACACGTCAATGCAGACGACCTTCGGCGTGATCATGCTTGCGCTGGTGCCCGATCCCGTGACGCGGCGACTGGTCCCGAAGGTGATGCCGCTGCGGGAGGTGCTGGGCCACTACATCGCGCACCGGCACGAGGTCATTGTCCGACGGACCCAGTTCGACCTCGACAAGGCGAAGGAGCGCGAGCACATCCTGGAAGGCCTGAAGATCTGCGTCGACAACATCGACGAGGTGATCAAGGTCATCCGTGCGGCCGACGACACGCCCGAGGCCAGCGCCCAGCTGCAGCGGCGCTTCAAGCTGAGCGAGCGGCAGGCCGAGGCCGTGCTGAACATGCGCCTCGCCAAGCTCACCGGCCTCGAGATCGAGAAGCTCGAGGAGGAGCTGCGGGAGGTCCGGGCGCAGATCAAGGAGCTCGAGGCCCTGCTCGCGAGCAAGGACATGCGCATGCAGGTGATGAAGGACGAGCTCGCCGGCCTGGTGGAAACCTACGGCGACGAGCGGCGCACGGAGATCGTCTCGGACGAGGGCGAGTTCTCGATCGAGGACCTCATCGCCAACGAGGAGATGGTCGTCACCATCTCGCACGCCGGCTACATCAAGCGCACCAACATCTCCACCTACCGCAAGCAGCGCCGCGGCGGGGTGGGGACGAAGGGCACGGAGCTGCGCTCCGAGGACTTCGTCGAGCACCTCTTCGTGGCGCAGACGCACGACTACCTGCTCGTGTTCACGCACGACGGGCGCTGCTTCTGGTTGAAGGTGCACGAGATCCCCGAGGGCGCGCGGGCGGCCAAGGGCAAGCCGATCGTGAACCTCATCAACGTGACGCCGGACACCACGGTGAAGGCCATCGTGCCGGTGAAGCAGTTCTCGGACAACGAGTACCTGATGTTCTGCACCCGGAACGGCACGGTGAAGAAGACCGCGCTCTCCGAGTACTCGAACGTGCGCTCCACGGGCATCAAGGGCATCAAGCTCGACGACAAGGACGAGTTGGTGGACGTGCAGATCACGAGTGGCACGAATGACGTGGTGCTGGTGACCAAGCTCGGCCAGAGCATCCGCTTCCACGAGCAGGAGGCGCGGCCGATGGGCCGTGACACCACGGGCGTGCGCGGCATCGCGCTCGAGGACGAGGACCGCGTGGTCGGGATGGTGGTGGTGAAGCGCGCGGCCTCGCTGCTCGTCGTGAGCGAGCTGGCGCTGGGCAAGCTCACCAATGTGGACGAATACCGCGTCCAGGGTCGCGGCGGAAAGGGCATCAAGACGATGAAGCTCACCGAGAAGACCGGGAACGTCGTCGGACTGCTCGAGGTGCTGCCGGAGGACGGCCTGATGCTGATCACGCGTGGCGGTCAGTCGCTGCGCTGCGCGGTGAGCCAGATTCGCGAGACGGGACGCGTGGCGCAGGGTGTGCGACTCAAGGACCTCGAGATGGGGGACGTGGTCGCCGCGATTGCGCGCGTGGTGTCGGACGACAAGGACGACGATGCCGCCGATGGCGGATCCGACGGTCCTGACGAACAAATCGAGCTCAGCGCTCAGGGGTGATGATCATGACGGCGGTCCCATCCTCGGCGTTGCGGGCCGCCGTGGTATCTCTGGCCCTTGCGATGGCGGCGCTGCCGGCGGCCGCCCAGCAGCCCCGTGCGGCGCGCGCCCTGCCGGCACAGAACGCGGAGCTGGAGGAGCCGTTCTCCGGGCCGCTCCAGCTCGTGGAGCTGCGCGACGGCAACGTCCTGGTGCACGACAGCCGCGAGAAGCGGATGGCGGTGGCCGACTTCCGCACGCAGGAGCAGGCCGAGGTCTCGCGCGAGGGTGGTGGCCCGACGGAGTACCGCAGCGTGCTCGGCCTGTGGAAAATGCCCGGTGACTCGGTGCAGGCGCTGGACCTCTTCCAGCAGCGTATGCTGGTGCTCGATCCGAGCGGAAAGGCGGTCGCCACGCGGCCGCTGCCGGGTGCCGGCGACCCGATGGCGATGATGAACCGCCCAATGACGCGACACATCGACGCGCAGGGGCGCTGGTACGGCCAGCAGATTGCCGTGTCCTTCGAGGGCGGGCGGATGAGCATGTCCGACTCCGCCGTGCTGGTGCGCACCGTACCCGCGACGATGAAGCACGACACGCTGACGCGGATTCCGACATTCACCACCGCTCCGGACTTCTCGCCGCAGCAGATCCGCATACGCGTGCCCGGCTATCCGCCGCTCGACGCCTGGGGCGTATTCCCCGACGGCCGCGTGATCGTGGTGCGCGGGCGCGGCTACGTCCCGGAGATCTATCCCGTGGGCGTGGCGATGCAGCGCGCCGCCGCGCTTCCGTATGCCAAGCTTCCGGTCACGGCCGCTGATCGTCGGACGATGATGGACTCGGTGCGCCGCGCCGTCGACGAGGGCCTCCGGCAGGCGTCGGGCATGGCCGGCGCCGGGGCGGCGAACATTCCACCGATCGAACTGATCGAGCCCGATCCCTGGCAGACGGAGCGTCCGCCGCTCACCGCCGACGTGATCCGCGTGGATCCGCGCGGCCGGGCCTGGGTGCCGGTGCTGGATCGCACGCCGGGGCAGCGCTACGACCTGCTGGATGCGCAGGGGCGAATCCTGGACGCGATCAAGCTTGAACCGGGGATCCAGCTGCTCGGATTCGGGACGAACAGCGTGTACACGGCGCGGAAGGACGAGGATGACCTGCTGTACATCCGGCGACATCCGTTGCCGTAGCGTGCGCTGGCCCGTCCGGGCGCGCCGGAGGCGCTCGCGGAGGCTCTCATTCGGCGGTCCCCGGGTGCCGGAGGATCCCTGCGGGCGGGCCGGGAGGCAACGCTCCGGGCATTCCCGGTGACCAAAGCCACGTAGTTTGCTGCCAGAACCTTCTCCCAGATCCTCATGCAAAGCCCACGACCGTTCCTCGCCTTCCTTTGCGCCGCCGCGCTCGCGGTGACGCTCCCCGCCGCGCTCGACGCGCAAAATGGCGTCCGCGCGCTGCCTGCGCCGGACAGGACCTTTGACGAGCCCTTCAGCAGTGTGCGCGAGGGCGCCGTGCACGAGAAGGCCGATGGCCGCGTGATCGTGGCCGACCCGCGCGACAAGATCGTGTCGCTGGTGGACATGGCCCGGGGGTCAAGCCAGTCGATCGGACGCGAGGGGAGCGGGCCGGGTGAGTTCGGGATGCCGTTGCGGCTCTACGCGGCGCCGGGCGACACGACCTTCCTGTTCGATCCGCTCAATACGCGCTACCTGGCGATTGGTCCGGACGGCAAGCCGACGGAGACGTTCCGGGTGGAACTGCAGACCACGCGCAGTGGGCCGGGCGGCATCTCCATGGGCGGCCTCTCCATGGCGCGCGCGAGCGACGCCCGCGGTCGGCTCTACTTTGAGGCACCCGCGTTCTCGATGGGACCGAATGGTCCGCAGGGTGCGGACTCCACCCAGCTCCTGCGCTACGACCGCGCGACGAAGCGACTCGATACGCTGGCCTACGTGCGCGTCCAGAAGCCCGAGATCAGCGGAAGCGGTGGCCCGGGTGGTGGCGGCAACATGCGCGTCTCGATCGGAGGCGGGAATCCGCTCTCGCCGCGCGACGAATGGACGGTGTTCCCCGATGGGCGGGTCGCCATCGTTCGGCACGAGCCCTTCCGTGTGGAGTTCATCCTGCCCGACGGCCGCAAGGTCACGCCGGCGCCGTTCCGCTACACGCCGATGCGTTTCACGGCGGCCGATCGGCGCGAGGAGGAGGCGTTGCGCGAGCGGACCCGGCAGAACTCGATGATGATGATGGTCACGAACGACAACGGTCGCACGAACCGCACGGCCCAGATCGGACCCGGCGCCAACGCCCCGCGGCTGGAGCCGCTCGACAACTGGCCGGAGTTCAAGCCGCCGTTCCGGCCGGGCCAGGCCAGTGTGTGGGCGCGTCCCACGGGTGAGCTCTGGATCCGCCGCCTTGAGCCCGCCGGCGCCAAGGGCACACTCTACGACGTCGTCAACACGTCGGGAGCGGTGGTCTATCAGGTCCGCCTGCCCGACGGCATCGCGCTCGTGGGCATCGGCAAGGGCACCATCTACACCACCTCCACCGACGAGGATGGTCTCGTGTATCTGCGTCGCCATTCGGTGGGTGAGACGCCCCTGCGCGGCTGATCCGGGGCCGGGGCGGGAGCAGGCGGGAGCAGGCGGGGGCGTCGGGCAGCGCTGGCTCGGCGCCCCCCTTTCCCTTGGCGCCTGTGCAGCGTATTGACCGACCCTGAACCGTATGCCAGATACGAGTATGCGACCGGCATTCCTCCTCACGCTCACAGCCCTTGTCCTGGCGGCTTGCGGTGAAGCGACGCCCCTCGATTCGTCGGTGGTGCGCAGCGACTCCGCGGGGGTGCGCTTGATCGTGTCGAAGGGGCCGGACAGGCCGCTGGCCTGGCGCTTCGATACGGTGGGCGTGCTCCGCGACTCCGTCGGCGAGCCCTGGCTGTTCACCAACCTGAGTACGCGGGACGTGCTGACGGACCGCGCGGGCCGCGTCTACGTCCTCGAGCGGGAGCCGGCGATCCGGCGATTCGGTCGCGGCGGGCAGTACGAGCGTTCCATCGGGCGGCGCGGCGGCGCACCCGGCGAGATGCAGTTTCCCTTCCTGTTGCGGCCGCAGGGCGATTCGATCGTCGTGCTCGACCTCAGTCGCGGGGTGCTGGTGCGCTGGGGCCCGGAGTTCGAACCCATCGCCGACATCCGGCTCGAGGGGCCGTTCGCGGGTGTCAGCGACCTGGCCTTCCGCACGGGCGGCGTCTGGGTGCAGCGACAGTCGCAGCAGGATTCGCTGAGCATCCGCACCTTCCACCTCGACACCACGGCCAACGCTCCGGTCCTCAGGGTGGCACAGCGCATACCGGGAATCGTCCAGGGGCAGTGTGCCGGCGGCGGCAGCGTCGGCGTCCCCATGCCGCCGTTCTTCTCGCCGAGCATCGCCTTTCACGCCACGGGTGGTCGTGTGCTCGTGAATGTCGGCCCCGAGTATGATCTCCGGTTGATCGAGGGCACGCGGTACGTGGCACGCATCCGACGCGACCTGCCCTCGCGCACGCCGACCGTCGATGACGTCCGCGCCCAGTTTCCCAATGGGCTGAAGGTCAGCATGTCGGGGCGGGCCACCTGCGAGTTCGACCTCGAGGATGTCATTGCGCAGGCTGGCGTCGCGGATCTCCTGCCCTTCGTCACCGACGTCGCGCTGCTCTCGGACGGCACGATGTGGGTGCAGCGCTCGGTGCGCAGCGCGAAGCCGGTGGTGCTCGACGTCTTTGGGTCCGACGGCGCCTACGCGGGCAGCATCACCGGGCATCGCCTGCCGGTGGGGCGACTGCCGAACGGCGAGGTGCTCTTTCCCGTCGATGACGAGGAGTCCGGCGGCGTGGTGATGGCCCGTGTGCAGATCGCCAGATGACGATGACGCCCCGCGCAACCCTCTGCTGGCGCAGCGGGTCAAACGGCGCGCACCTCAGGGGCGCCCGAATCGGCGCCCCGATCCACTCCACCCATCCGCTACGCCATGAAGGTCCTTCGCCTTCGAATTTCGCTGCTGCTGGTCGCGTTGCTCGCCGTTGCCGTCTCCTGCAGGAAGGACGGTGATGCGGCCACCGCCGACTCCGCTGTCGCGGCCGATTCCGCCGCCAACGAGGGCGGCTCGAGCAGCGGCTCCGTCAGTCTCCCCGTGGTCGCGGGCGAGGTCACCGACGCGGACCTGGTGCTCACGATCAACACCACCGGTCAGGTGCGCTCGGAATCCGAAGGCCGCTTGCGTTCGGAGGTCGCGGGCACGGTCGACCGGGTGCTGGTGCGTCCCGGCGAGCGCGTGCGGAACGGCCAGGCCGTGGTGCAATTGGATCCGCGTCCCTTCGAGCTCGACCTCGCCGAGGCGGAGGTGGCACTCCAGGTGGCACAGCAGGCGTACGAGGACCTGTACCGGCCGGACTCGGCCGCGACGGGCGAAATGCCCTCGCGGAAGCGGCTCGATGCCTTCGTAATTCGCTCCGGACTCGCGGCTGCGCGCGTGCGCCTCGCCCCCGCCAGGCAGGCCCGGGAGCGTTACGCGATTGCCGCGCCCTTCCCCGGGGCGATCGATCGAATCAACACGGTGGCCGGTGACCGCGTGAACGCGGGGCAGGAGATCGGACAGATCGTGGATCTACAGAACCTGCGTGTCGAGGCGGCGGTGCTCGAGCACGACCTGCCGCTGATCACGGTCGGCGGTGAGGCGGTGATCGCCAGCGCGGCGATTCCCGGCCAGGCCATTGCCGGCCGGGTGTCGGCGATCCTGCCGATGGTGGACAGCACCACCCGCGCGGGCCGCGCCTTCGTGCGCACCAACGGCGGCGGCAACCTGCGCCCCGGGATGTACGCGGACGTGCGGCTCGAGGCGCAACGCCTCGAGAATCGTCGCCTGGTCCCCGCGCGCGCCATCATCGAACGCGACGGCCGGCCACTGGTCTTCGTGGTGAAGGACGGCCGTGCGCAGTGGACCTACGTGCAGCCCGGCCGCAGCAACGGCCGCGAGACGGAGATCCTGCCGGACTCCGTGAGCGGCATCATCCCCGTGAATCCGGGGGACCGCGTGATCGTCGAGGGACACCTCACGCTCACGCACGACGCGCCGGTGCGGGTCGTGGCGGCGCGCGAGCGCACGCCCGGCGGCAACTGAGCCCGGTCAGCAACCATGTCGCTAGTCTCCCGCGCCGGCGGTGGTCGGGTGACGACGGTGGCCGCCACCCTGGCCATCGTCCTGCTCGGCAGCGTCTCGTTGACGCGGCTGCCGGTGACGCTGCTGCCGGACGTCACGCTGCCGGTGCTCACGGTGCGCACCACGTACCCCGGCGCGGCGGCCGAGGAGGTGTCACGCTTCGTGGCCGAGCCCATCGAGGCTGCGGTGGCCGCGACGCCGGGACTCGTGGAGCTGCGCTCGGTGAGCCGCAACGGCGAGGCCGTGACCACCATGCGCTTCGCGTGGGGCACGGACATGCCCACGACCATCCTGACCGCACGCGAGCGACTCGACCAGGCGCGGGCGCGGCTACCCGAGGGCGCGTCGCGGCCGACGCTGCTGACGAGCGATCCCGGCGAGCGGCCAATCGCGGTCATCGGGCTCACGGGGCTCAATGACCTGCGATTGCTGGGGCGCACCGCGACTGACGTGCACGCGCGGCGGCTCGAGCAGATTGCCGGCGTGGCGAGCGTGGCGGTGGTCGGTGCGCCCGAAGATGAGATTCGCATCGAGGTGGATCCGGAGCGGATGCGCGCGCTTGGGCTGTCGACCAATGACGTAGCTTCGGCCGTGCAGGCGGCGAACGCGAACGGCGCCGGCGGCACGATCCGCCGCGGGCAGTTCCGCTTCTCGGTGCGCGCCCTCACGGAGTTCCGTGCGCTGGACGAGATCGCGGACACGCCGGTGGGACCCGCCGCCGCGAACCTGCGCCTGCGCGATGTCGCGACCATCACGTCCACGCTGGCGGAGCCGCGCACGCTGACGCGCCTCGATGGCGGCGGGGCCGTGGGTCTCGTGGTCTATAAGGATGCGGGCTCCAACACCGTGTCGGTGACGCGGGACATGCGGGACGTGATCGAGCTCCTGCAGCAGGAGTTCCCGGACATCCGCATGCACGTGGTCGCCGCGCAGGCCGACTTCGTGGTGGATGCGCTCTCCAACCTCGGGCAGGAGATCTTCATCGGCGGCGCGATGGCGCTGCTGATGATCCTGGTCTTCCTGCGCGACTGGCGCTCCTCGGTGGCCATCGCGGTGATCCTGCCGCTGTCGGTGATGATCGCGCTGGTGTTCCTGCAGCTCTTCGACGTTACGGTGAACGTGCTGTCCCTGGGCGGCCTTGCCCTGGGCGTGGGCCTGCTGGTGGACAATGCCATCGTCGTGGCCGACGCCTCGGGGCGCTATTTCGGCGACAGCGATCGCTCGTTCGGCGACGCAGCCATCAAGGCCACGGACGAGGTGGCGGGGCCACTGATTGCCGGCACGCTCACGACCCTGCTCGTGTTCGGGCCCATCATCTTCGTGAAGGGCCTCGCGGCGGCGCTGTTCCGCGATCTCTCGCTGGCGGTGGTGCTCTCGACCGGCGGTTCGCTGATCCTCGCGCTGACGCTGATGCCGGTGATGGTGGTGGGTCGGCGGGCGAGCGCCGCGGCCAGGGAGCGCGCGACGCGCGAGCCCGGGCCGGCGGAACGCAGGTTGCTCGGCATCGGCGAATGGTTCGCGAACCATTATGAGCGCGGCATGGAGTGGTCGCTGACGCATCCGCGCAGCATCGCCCTCTCCGGCGTCATGCTGGTCGCGCTGATGCTGCTGTCGCTGTGGAAGATGCCGAAGGAGATCCTGCCGCAGGTGGACGAGGGTATCGTCGTGGCGGCCCTGCAGCTGCCCGAGGGGACGGCCATCGAGGAGACGGTGCGACAGTCGGGTCGCATCGAGACGGCGGCCAAGGCACTGGGGTCCACTGGCATCTACGCCCGCATCGGCATCGCGACGGACGAGGAGGTGCTTTCCGGCGCCGAACCCGGCACCGCGGCGACCGCGCAGCTGCTGGTGCCCGTGCCCGATGGCATGGCGGCCGCCGACTTCGCGCAGCAGCTGCGCGCCGCGCTGCCGGATCTCTCGACGGCCGGGCTCCTGGCGCTGGACCTGGCCGGCCAGTCGGAGTTCGGCTCGCTGATCGGTCGCGAGGGCCGACTGGTGCGCGTGGAGGTGAGCGCGCGGACGCTGGCCGAGTCGCAGGCCTGGGCGGACTCCATTCGTCCGCAGATGGCGCAGCTGACGACGCTCAGCGACGTGCGCGATGCCTACAGCACCACGCAGCCGCAGATCGAGGTGGCGCTGGAGCGCGGGCGGCTGGCCGAGCGTGGGATTGCCGTGCAATCCGTGCTGCGGGCCCTGCAGGGTGGGCTGGGCGGCGTGGATGCGAGCGAGCTGCGCGAAACGGACCGGCGCACGCCGATCCGGGTGCGCTATGCCGGCAACGCCAACGAGGACCTGCAGGTGGCGCTGGCGACGCCGGTGAACGGCGTGCCGCTCAGCCAGCTCGTCACGTATAGGGAAGTGCGGGCGCCCATCGAGGTGGTACGCGTGAATCAGCGCCCGGTGAGCATCGTCGAGGGCCTGATCGAGGAGGGCGGCACCTCGCGTGCCTCCGAGGACGTGCAGCGCGTCCTGGCCGGCTTCTCGCCGCCGGCCGGGCTCACCTGGGCCATCACGGGTGCGGACGTGGAGCAGCGGCGAACGACGGAACAGCTGGCGTTGGTGGCCGTGCTGTCCGTGGCGCTGGTGTTCCTCGTGCTCGCCGGCGAGTTCGCCTCGTTCACGATTCCGATGGTCGTGATGCTGACCGTGCCGCTCGCCGCGGCCGGTGGCCTGTTGCTCCTCTGGGCCACGGGGCAGAGCATCAACGCCGTGTCGCTCATCGGCATCGTGGTGATGATCGGCATGGCGGACAACGAGGCCGTGGTGAAGCTCGATGCCATCCGTCGATTCCGTGAGGACGGGCACTCAATCCATGACGCCGTGCTGCTCGGTGGACGCCAGCGGCTGCGGGCCATCACGATGACCTCGCTCACGACGATCTTCGGCGTCCTGCCGCTGGTGTTCGGGATCGGCTCGGGCGGCGCGCTGTACCAGCCGCTGGCCGCGGCGGTGATCGGCGGCGCCGTTGGAGCGCAGCTCGTCACGTTCTTCCTGCTGCCGGTGGCCTACGCGCAGCTGGAACTGTGGAAGGAGCGCCGCGAGGCACACGCACCCCACGGGATGGGCGCGTGATTCGATGGGCGGTGAGCCGACCAGCGGTCGTCTGGGCGGTCGCCGTGTCCATTGTGCTCGGTGGGGCGGTGTCGTTCACGCGACTGGCGCTGGCCACCCGCACCACCGTGGAGCTGCCGCGGCTGCAGGTCGTCGCCAGCTGGCCCGGCGCCTCGGCTGAACTGGTGGAGATGTATCTCTCCTCGCCGATCGAAGGGGCGGTGCAGGGCGTGCGCGGCGTGCGCCGCACCGAGAGCAGCTCCAGCGACGGCAACTCCCGCATCACGGCGGAGCTCGACCCCAATGTCAATGTACAGCTGACGCGCCTCGCGATTCTCGAGCGCCTGGAGCTGCTGCGTGAGGAGTTCCCGCTTGGTGCGATACCGCCGGTGGTGGGCAACCTGGTGCCCGAGGAACTTGAGGAACCGCCGCTGCTGCGCGTCCTGCTGCGCGGCCCGTACACGCCGGGCGCCCTCCAGCGCATCGCGAACGAGACGCTGGTGCCGCGCCTCAGCGCCGTCTCGGGCGTGAGCGCGGTGTCCGTGGGCGGTGGCACGGAGTTCGGTGCCAGCGTGAGCTACGATCCGCTGCTGCTGCGACAGGTGGGCGTCGAGCCTGCGGCGCTCACTCAGGCAGTCCGCGACTCCCGCGTGGTACAGGCCCTGGGTACCGAGCGGCTCGGCGCCAGCAAGCGCGAGGTGGTGCTCCGCGACCAGCCGGATGCGCTGGAGGAGCTGAACGACCTGCCGATCCGCGGGCGCGGCGGCCGCGTGTTCCGGCTGGGGGAGCTTGCCGAGGTACGACCGGAGGAGGACACGCGCGGGATGTTCTTCCGCGTGAACGGCAACACGGCGCTCTCGCTGACGGTGACCCGAGAGGCGGGCTCCGATGCCATCAGGACCGCGCAGGCCGTGCGCGCCGCGTTGCGTGGCATGTCCGATGAACTGCCGGCCGGCGTGCGCTGGCGCATCACGGCGGACGAGTCGATCGAGCTCGACCGGCAGCTCACCGACCTGATGCGCCGCGGCGTGATTGCCTTTGCCTGCGTGACCGTCGTGCTGCTGCTGGCACTGCGGAACTGGCGCGCCGTGGCCCTGGTGATGGGTTCGGCGGCCATCGCCATCGCCGGTACGGCGCTGGGGCTGTTCCTGCTGAAGATCCCGGCGAACATGCTCACGCTGGCGGGGCTGGGGATGGGCATCGGCGTGCTCGTGCAGAACGGCCTCGTCATCGTCGAGCGCCTGCGGGGCACGCCGGACACGCAGGAGGCCCGCGCGGACGTGGCGCAGCGCATGCTGCCGGCCGTGGTCGGGGCCACGCTGACGACTGCCGTAGTGCTCTTCCCGTTCCTGTACCTGCAGGGCAACGCGAGGGCCGCGTTCTTCCCCTTTGCCGCGGCATTCACCCTGGCGCTGTTCTGTTCCGTGATCTCGGCGCTGGTGATGGTACCCGCGCTGGCGAAGGGGCACGGCCTCAAGGCGACGCACTGGCCGCGGGCACAGCGCGTCTACGGATGGATGGTCAAGCGGACCATCCGCTGGCGCTGGGTGACGCTGGTCCTGGCCCTGGCGGCGATGGGTGGTCTCAGCTGGGTGTTCGTGAAGAAGATCCCACGCTTTGCGTTCGGTGGCTTCGGGACGCAGCGGAATACCGTGTCGGTGAGCATCAACTTCCCGCGCGGCTCCGATCCGGCCAGCCTCGATGCCGCGATGCGCGAGATGGAGAACGTGGTCGTAGGCTGGCCTGGCGTGGAGGAAGTCGTGGCCTCGAGCCGCGGCGTGTTCGGCGCCGGCATGCGCGTGTCGTTCACGCCGGATGCCGAGGTCACCGCCATACCGCTGCAGGTGCAGGAGGCGCTGACGGCGCGGGCCGTCTACGTGGGAGGCGCCAGCATCTTCGTGAGCGGCCAGGGGCCCGCGTTCAGCTCCGGCGGCGGCATGGGCTCGAGCAGCAACTTTCGCATCCGCGTGCTGGGCTACTCGTATGCCGCCGTGGCCGAGCTGGCGGAGGACATCCGGAGCCGGCTGGAGAAGATCACCCGCGTGCGCAATGCGCAGGTGACCAGCGGCAGCTTCTTCGGCGGCGAGAAGGCGTTCGCGGTGACGCTGGATCCCGATCGCGATGCGCTGGCCCGCTACGGCGTGACGGCGCAGCAGTTCACCGCGGCGGTGGCGCGAGAGGTACGCGGACCCGTGGGGGGGCAGCGCCTGGAGATCGCTGGCGAGGAGATCCCGGTGAGCGTGAAGGCGCAGGGGGCCCGCGAGCGTTCGCTCGCCGAGCTGCGTGATGCGCTGGTGCCCACGGCGCGCGGCACGCCGGCGCGCATCGCCGATCTCTCGCGGGTGGACGAGCAGGAGCAGCTGGCGACAATTACGCGAGAGGACCAGCAGTACCTGCGCATCGTGGCGTACGAGTTCCGCGGGCCGAATCGCCTGGCGCAGCGCACGCACGATGCCTTCATGAAGAGCATCAGTGTGCCGCCCGGCTTCACGGTGGAGGACGCGCAGTTCTTCTTCGACAACCGCGATACGAGCCAGAAGGGGCTGTGGCTGGTGTTCTCCATCGGGGTGACGCTGGTGATCCTCGCGGTGGCGATGGTCTTCGATTCCGCCTGGGGCGCGGGCATGGTGTTTGCCTCGCTGCCCATCGCATTGGCCGGCGTGGTCGCCGCCTTCTGGTGGGCCGACGCGGCCTTCACCCGCGAGGCCGCCGTGGGCGTGATCCTCGTGGTCGGGCTGGCGGTGAACCAAAGCATCCTGCTGGTGGACGCCGCGCTGGAGCGGAAGCGCGCCTCCGTCGGTCATCGCCTCTCGCCGGGGCGCGTGCTGCGGGCCGCCCTCGACCGCTCGGGCATGATCGTCATGGTCACGCTCACCACCGTGGCCTCGCTGGTTCCGCTGGCGGTGGGCACCAGTGCGACCACGCTGTTCGGCGCGATTGCGCTCGCGACGGCGGGTGGGACGGTGGCTGGGACGGTCGGGGCGATGCTGATCCTGCCGGCACTGCTGGCGGGGCGTCGGACGCACCCGCGGGTCAGGCGCCGGAAGAGGAAGGCGGAGACGGCAGCCGTGGAGCCGGTCGGCGTGTAGTTTTGGCGGGTACCTCCGCTCGCCACTCCGACACCACGGGATTTCCGATGCGCCTTCGTCACCTTGGGGCTCTTTTCGCCCTCGCCCTGCTCCCTGCGATGGCCTCCGGCCAGGAGCACGGTGACATGAACCACGCCAGGATGGAGCACCCCGTCACGGTGGTGGTCATCGTCCGGCACGCCGAGAAGGCGGCCCAGCCGGCGAATGATCCGCCGCTCACCGAGACGGGTAGGGTCCGCGCCGAGGCGCTGGTCGCGGCGCTCCAGGGCGCGCAGGTCGGGGTGGTGATGCACACGCCGACCACCCGCACCCGCGATACGGCGATGCCGGTCGCCCGGGCACTCGGCCTCGCGCCCGAGGTGCTGCCGCTGGGCGGACCCGCCCCCGTGCACGCCGAGATGGTGGCCGAGGCGGTGCAGAAG
>JAYQOZ010000019.1:0-6515 GCA_038145035.1 Gemmatimonadaceae bacterium
CCTATGCGGAGCTACAACGCAAAGCCATTCATACTTTAACTTGCGACCTCCGACCTCCCTCAACCAAATACCCAACGACAGACCGTCCGCACGGGACAGACCGTGCATCGCTTCACCCTCGCCGTACACACCAGTGCCCCCAGCTCCATCAGCGCCTGGTTGTGCGTCCACGTGGCCTTGCCGCTGCGCGGCAGCGTGGCCTCGGCAATCCGCCAGAGCACCGTAAGGTCTCGCGGGCGCTTGGGATCAAGCTTTGGCGCGAACACGCGCGAGAGCACGCGGGCCACGTTCGTGTCCACGAGTGCCGCGCGGCGCTCGTAGGCGAAGGTTGCGACGGCGCCGGCCGTATAGGCGCCGATGCCGGGAAGCTGGCGCAGGGAGACCGGGTCGTCGGGCAGTGGGCGCTCCGGGCGATGCGGCGCCGGGGCATCGCCCCAGGCCGCGGGGCCTTCGCGCACGACCGCACGGGAGAGGCGGTGCAGGTTCCGGGCCCGGGCGTAGTAGCCCAACCCCTTCCACTGGGCGAGCACGTGGCGCTCCTGCGCGGCTGCCAGCGTCTCAAGTGACGGAAAGCGAGCGAGAAATCGGGTCCAGTAGTCAAGCACGCGACTCACCTGCGTCTGCTGCAGCATGAGCTCCGAGACGAGGATCGCGTAGGGGTCGCGCGTGCGACGCCACGGGAGGTCGCGGGCATGGCGACGGTACCAGGCGCGCAGTCGCCTGCCGAAGCTGCGCAGGGCGACCGCGTCGAGCCGCGGCCCGGGCTTCTTGCGCCGCGGCCGGCTCGGCGAGCCGGCCGCCCGTTCTTCAGCGACGCTCCGACTGCGACCGGCCTTGCTGCCCGCCCGGCGAGCGCTCAGTGCGGATCCCACGTCGGCGTCGCGGAAAACAGTCCACCATCGACGATGAGTTCGCGCGCCAGGAGCAGTCCGAACACGATGCTCAGCGCACCCGCGGCAAGCCGGATGCCGGCACGCATGCGCTGGACGCGGTGCCCAGCGTAGAGCGCCGGCGCAGCAAGGATCAGCGTGACGATCAGCATGCCCGCGATGGTGCCGAGGCCGAACATCGCGAGATAGACGAACGCGTCAAGCGTCTCGCGAATCGCGGCGAGCACCACCAGCGTAACGGCGGCCGAGCCGGCAAGCCCGTGCACCAGTCCGACGAGCAGCGGCCGCGCCATGGGAGGGGGCGCCTCGTTGTCCTGCCGACGCAGGTTGCTATAGCCGAGGCCGATCAGCAGCAGCGCGACCGCGAACTCGAGTCCGAGGCCGAGGCGTGGCGGAATAACCAAACGAAAGGCGATGATCGCGCCGCCAAGCAACAGCAAGGTCAGCGCGTGGCCCACGCCCCAGAGCGCCCCGATGCCGGCGGCACGCGTCAGCGAGCGCTCGCGCGCCACGATGGCCGTCACCGCCACCACGTGATCGGCATCGGTGGCGTGGCGCAGCCCGAGGAGGGCGCCGAGCAGGATGGGAGCGAAGGCGTCGAACGGCACGGGCGGAATCTAGTGGGGCGCCCGGGCGGACCGCCCCTCAGGCTGACCCTATGCCGTATCGTCGGTCGTAGCCCGTGAAATAGCCCACCATCATCTGATGCGCCTGGCGGATGGCCTGTCCGCGGGAAGATCGGCTTCGAGGTGGACGGCGGCCTCGGCGCCAGGGGACCCCGCTATCCACGCTGGTTCGTCGACGGCGTGGACTTCGGCATTCCCACGGCTGCCGAGGAGCCGTTGTGGCTCGGCATGGCGAAGCGGCCCGGTCCTCAGCCGGTGGCCCAGCTCGCCCCGACCGCCCGGATGAAGTTCTCCCCCATCACCTTTCGGATGGTCGCGTCCGAGTGGCGCCGGCGCACCATCGCCTCGGTGAGGTCGAAGAGTCGCTTGGGGTGATTCATGCCGTCCACGTGCACGCCGCCGTCCGCGGCGTAGTACGGGTGATAGCGATCGAAGTTCACCTGGTCGGCAATCGCCAGCGTCTCGCCGGGTTTCGGGATCGGTGCACCGATGCCGGCCAGGTCGAGGTCCGACCCGATGCCCACGAAGTCGTCACCGGCCAGCCGCATCACGTACTCCACGTGGTCGACCACGTGCTCCACCGTGACCGGGGCCTCGGGACGAATCATGAAGCGGATGAAGCCGATGCCGATGACGCCCCCCTTGGCCGCGAGCGCCTTGATGGACTCATCCGACTTGCAGCGCTGGTAGCCCGGCATCAACCCGCGCGCCGCGCCATGGGTGAAGACCGGCGGCTTGGTGCAGGCGGCGATGCCGTCCATGGTGGTGCGGTCAGCACAGTGGGACAGGTCCACCGTCATCCCGACCTTCTGCATGCGCTCCACGATCTCGTGTCCGAAGATCGTCAGGCCGCCATCGTTGTGCTCGAGGAAGCCGGCGCCGATGCCGTTCTGCGTGTTGTAGGTCAGCTGGGCCAGTCGCTGGCCGAGCCGATGGAACAGGTCCACATCGCTGGCACGACGGAAGTGCAGGGCATTCTGCGTCGTGATCATGATGCCGACGCGGCCGTCGGGCCGGGTGCTGCGCAGGTCCTCGACGTCATCCACGCGCGCGAAGAACTCGTTGCGCGACGCGATGAAGCCGTTCCACTCGGCCATGAACTGCAGCATGGCCTCGTAGCTGTTGGCGCCGCGGCCGAGCGCCAGGGTCTTTACGCCGGAGCCCTTGAAGGCCTCGAAATCGGCGGCCGTGAAGCTCGTGGGATCCTGCAGCCAGCGCGTGGCGCGCGGCGTGCCCTCCTCACGGTTGTCGTCGAAGGCAAACTGGCAGAGCATGTCCACCACCGGCGACTCCGTCATCAGCTTGATGGTCCGCGCGGAGTAGTCGTCGGCGAAGGGCCCGAGGCGATAGCGCAACTTGAGGATGGCCGGCGCGGCGAAGGCGCTCGCGGGGCGCGGCAGGAGGCTCGCGGCCGAGGCACCGGCGAGCAGTCGGAGGAGGGTGCGGCGTTCCATCGGGCGAATGTGCGCCCGGCCGGATTCCCCCACAAGGGCGTGCTAGCTGACCTTGCGTGTCTTCCGCTTGAGGAAGTCCATCAGGATGAACTGCCCGAGCGTCATCGTATTGGTGAAATACGCCCGGCCGCGGGTGATGGCGCTGACCATCTTCACGAACTCCACCAGCGCCCGGTCCCGCGCCAGCATGAACGTGTTGACCGGGATGCCGCTCTTTCGGCAGGCCGCCACCTCCTGCAGCGTCTCCTGCAGCACGAAGGCGTCGAGGCCCATCGAGTTCTTGTAGATGCGTCCGTCGGGCATCGTGAGCGCCGAGGGCTTGCCGTCCGTGATCATCACGATCTGCCGCATGTCCTTCTTCTGCGCCATCAGAAGCCGCCGCGCCATCTTGAGCCCTTCGGCGGTGTTCGTGTGGTACGGCCCCACCTGCGCCTTCGCCAGCGCGCCCAGAGGAATCTCCTCCGCGGAGTCGTGGAAGAGCACCACCTTGATGGAGTCGCCGGGGAACTGGGTGTTGATCAGGTGCGTTAGCGCCAGCGCCACCTTCTTGGCCGGCGTGAAGCGATCCTCGCCGTAGAGGATCATCGAGTGCGAGCAGTCGAGCATCAGCACCGTCGCGCAGCTCGAGCGGTACTCGCTCTGCCGCACCATCAGGTCGGCGTAGTCGAGGTCCATGGGCACCTCGAGCGATCCGCTGCGCAGCATCGCGTTCTTCAGCGTCTCGTTCACGTCGAGGTTCATCGTGTCGCCGAACTCGTAGGGCTTGCTGCCCGCGTCCGCCTCGATGCCGGTGGCCAGGTAGGGCGTGTCGTGCGAGCCGAAGTTGCTCTTGCCGATGCCGCCGAGGATGCCGCGTAGCGACTTGTAGCCGAGGAAGTCGATGCCCTTGGAGGTGAGGTCGAACTGCACATCGTTGGCCGCGGCCTTGGCAAGGCCGCCGGGGCCGAAAACGTTCCGGTGGCCGGCCGGCGCCTTGGGCGGCTCGGTCGCCTTCAGGAAGCCCTCCGCCATCAGCCGCTGCACGATGTCATCGAGCAGCTTGGCGAGCCTGTCCTCTGCGATGTCGTCCCCGTCGCCGCGCAGGGCCTCGAGCATCTCGGGCGTGAACTGGCCGCTCCTGATCAGCGCGTCGAGGATGGCCTGCTTCAGCGCGTCGAGGGAGCGGTCGCCGCCCTGGTCCTCGTCCTCGTAGCCCCAGGGATTGGCGGGGCCGCCGCCCGCGAATCCGCTTTGCAGGAGGAAGTCCGCCAGATTGTCGAGCAGGCCTTGCAGGTCCACGGCATCCGCGGACTCGGGGCTGAACTTCCTATACGTGTGGAACCGCATCGCCGGCCTCCTTCCTGCGCTGCGTGCAAGCTACCCCACGAACGCGGCGAGGCCCAGATAGGCGCCGTACACGGCGACGAGGAGCGCGCCTTCGCGCCGCGTGATCACCGAGCGGCTGCGCATCATCGGGAAGAGCACAAAGGACAGCCCCAGCATCCACCAGAGGTCGCTGGAGAGCATCGCCGGCGAGACGGTCAGCGGGCGCAGGAGCGCCGTCACCCCGAGGATGCCGAGGACGTTGAAGATGTTGGAGCCGATGACGTTGCCCAGTGCGATCTCGCTCTGGCCGCGCCGGGCGGCGACGATGCTGGTGAACGCCTCTGGCGCGCCGGTGCCCATCGAGACCACCGTGAGCGCAATCATCCGTTCCGTCATGCCCATGGCCCGCGCCAGTCCCGTCGCCCCCCGGACGAGCAGGTCGCCGCCGGCCACCAGGAGCAGCACGCCCGCCGCGACGAAGGCCAGGGCGCCACCGATGGTCCGGAGACTCGCGCGCGGGGCCCGGCGCTTCACCTCCTCGGCCAGGTCCGCGGCCTCCTCGCCCCGTACGGCCTCGTGCCCGAGCACCACGACGTACCAGGTGAAGAGCAGCAGGCCGGTGATGAAGAAGCCACCCTCCAGCCGGTCGAGTATGCCGTCGCGCGCGAGCAGCAGGAGCTGGAAGCTGGCCAGGAACATGAAGGGCCATTCCAGCTTTACCGCGCTGCCGTGCACCCGCATCGGCTGGATGACCGCTGCCAGCCCGAGCACGACGCCGATGTTGAACAGGTTGGAACCGATGGCGTTGCCGAGGGCGAGGTCCGAACTGCCCTTGAGCGCCGCCGACACGCTGACCGTGAGCTCCGGCAGCGAGGTCCCCATCGAGACGATGGTCAGCCCGATGATGGCCGCCGAGACGCGGGCCACGTGGGCGATGGTGACCGCCCCGCGGATCAGCACGTCGGCCCCAAGCGCCAGCAGGGCAATGCCGGCGACCAGCAGCAGGGCGGCGAGGGGCGTTGCCATTGCCGTGAAAGCTGTCGCTGCGCGGTCTCCCTGTCACGGGGGTCGGCCCATCGGCGAGATTACAGGGGTGAACGCGTCGTCCAGCTCCCTGAACCCGTTCCGCGTACTCCAGAAGTACCGGAACTTCCGACTGTTCTGGACCGGGCAGACCATCTCCCTGATCGGTTCCTGGATGCAGCAGGTAGCCGTGGGATGGCTGGCGCTGGAGCTCTCGAACGACCCATTCCTTGTCGGCGTCGTGGCCGCGGCGGGCACGCTGCCCATCCTGCTCTTCTCGTTGCCCGGCGGGGCCCTGGCCGATCGCAGCGACAAGCTGCGCGTCATCCGGACCGCGCAGACGCTGATGCTGCTGGAGGCCTCGGCGCTGTTCTATCTCGCGCTCACCGGCCACCTCACCATCGGCTCGCTGATCCTGCTCACGAGTATCGGCGGCCTGCTGGCGGCGTTCGAGATTCCGGCCCGCCAGGCGCTGTTCGTCGAGCTGGTTGGCCACGCGGACCTGCCGCAGGCCATCGGCCTCAACTCCACCGGCTTCAACCTCGCGCGCGTGCTCGGGCCCACGGTGGCGGCCGTGGTGATTGCGAAGTTCGGCATCGCGTGGACCTTCGGGCTGAACGCCCTGAGCTTCCTCTCGGTGCTGATCGGCCTGGCGATGATCCAGCTGCCGCCGCGCGTGGCGGCGCCTGGCCCCCGGCAGAGTGCCTTTGCCGGCATGGTGGAGGCGGTGCGCTACGTGCGGGAGACGCGACCCCTGCCGCAACTGATGCTGGTGGCCTCCACGTTCTCGGTGCTCGGCATCCCGGTGATCACGCTGCTGCCCGTGGTCGCGCGCGACCTGCTGGGGCTGGGGGCCGAGGGCTACGGTGCGCTGATGGCCTCGCTGGGCCTTGGAGCCGTCGTGGGAGCGCTGGGCATCGCCGCCACCAGCGGCGGCGCGCAGAAGGGCCGGACGCTGCGACTGGCCTCGCAGCTCTTCCCACTCCTGCTGCTGGTCTTCGCGACGCTGCGCGTCCCGGCGCTGAATGCGGCGCTGCTCTTCGTGGTGGGCGTCACCATGATCATCAACAACGCCCTGGTCAATGCGCGGCTGCAGGAGGTCGTCCCCGACACGCTGCGCGGCCGTGTGATCTCGCTGTACGTGATGGTCTACATCGGCGGCTCCCCGCGCGGGAGCGTGCGGGCCGGGGGGGGGGCCCACTGGGTTGGCGCCGCCG
>JAYQOZ010000019.1:6525-14343 GCA_038145035.1 Gemmatimonadaceae bacterium
TCCCCGCTCGGAAGCTTCCTCGCGGGGGCCTTGGCCTAGTGGTTCGGCGCCGCCTGGGGGATCGGAGGATCCTCCGCGGCGATGCTACTCTTCGCCGTCTGGATATTCAGGCGTGAACCCGCCCTGACGGCGCACTGAGCGTCCGTAGGATCCGCTCTCGGAGCGCGAGATCTTGCGGCGTGCCACCAGCGCCTCCAGCACCAGCTCGCAGCCCGCGAGCACCGCCGCCTCATCGTTCACCGGAAGCCGCGAGGCCTTCACGAGATCCAACAGGCCCGGCACCGTGGCGAAGCCTTCACGGGCGGCGTCGGCGCTGGCGTCGTCGCTCACCTGCAGCGCCGAGCCCGTGTCGAACCACATCACGATCTCATCGAGGTCCAGGCGTGGCGCACGCTCCTTGAGCGTGGCATCCGCGGCGCGGCGAATGAGCTCACGCGCAATCACCGACCCACCGATCAGCTCGCCCTCGTACTCCAGCTCGATCTTGCCCGTGATGGCCGGCAGCGCCGCATAGAGGTCGGCAATGCGCGGCGTGACGGCCTTCTCGCCCAGCCGCACGGCGCGCCGTTCGGCGTTCGACACGATGTTCTCGAGCAGCGTGATGCTGAGTCGCTGCGACACGCCCGAGCGCTGGTCGACACGTTTTTCCTGCCGCGCCTCGAAGGCCACGCGCTCCGCCACCTCGGACACCAGATCCGGCAGCCGGACGGGAAGTCCGTCGCGGGCCGTCCAGGCCTCCTGCTCGGTGATGGACATCGCGAGGTCCACCGTCTGCGGGTAGTGCGTCTGGATCTCGCTGCCGATGCGGTCCTTGAGCGGCGTGATGATCTTGCCGCGCGCCGTGTAGTCCTCGGGATTCGCGGTGAAGGCCAGCAGTACGTCCAGCGGCAGGCGCACGGGATAGCCCTTGATCTGGACGTCCCCTTCCTGCATCACGTTGAACAGGCCCACCTGCACCTTGCCGGCGAGGTCCGGCAGCTCGTTGAGCGCGAAGATGCCGCGGTGCGCGCGGGGCAGCATCCCGTAGTGGATGGACAGTTCGTCGGAGAGCAGGTGCCCGCCGCGCGCCGCCTTGATGGGATCCAGGTCGCCGATCAGGTCCGCCACGGTCACGTCCGGCGTCGCGAGCTTCTCGACGTAGCGCTGATCCGGATGCAGCCACGCGATCGGCGTGTCGTCACCCGCCTCGCGCAGGCGGTCGCGCCCGAACTTGGAGATCGGGGCAAAGGGATCGTCGTTGATCTCGCTGCCCTCGATGACCGGCACGGCCGGATCGAGCAGCGTGGTCAGGGCCCGCAGGATGCGCGACTTGGCCTGCCCACGCGTGCCGAGCAGGATGAAATGATGCCGCGACAGCAGCGCATTCACGATCTGCGGCATCACGGTATCCTCGTAGCCGAGGACACCGTCGAAAAGCGGTGCGCTGTCGCGAAGTCGAGCCAGAAGGTTCGCGCGGATCTCGTCCTTGACGGATCGACCGCGGCGGCGGTCGTCGCCGAGCGGCGACGCCTTGAGCGCGCCGAGGGTAGTCGGAAGCTTGGCCATGGTTCTATAGGTAACGTGTGGGACGGGCGCGCGGTTCGGCAGGGATTCTTGCCCGAAAGGGGTCGGGCCGCCGGGGGGTGACGGCCCGACCGCCCACTCGCAAAACCGACTCAAGCCAGCCGAATCTCGACGAGGTTGTCGTAGAACGTCGGCCCGCCGCCAAGGTCGGTCAGGCGCTGCGACGTTACGGCGTTGACGTTGCGGCCGTCCGGCGAGAGTTTCGCCCACCAGATTCCCGGTGCCCAGGCCACGCCCTCGCGGATGCCTGCCGTGATGTGCGCCCTGGCCTGGAAGTGGCCGCGGTCGTTCTCGACGACCACCATCGCACCGTCGGCGATGCCCCGGCGTTCGGCGTCGTGCGGATGCAGCCACACCTCGGGCTCCCTGGCCGCGCGCTGCAACGGGCCGATGTTTACGAACGAGGAGTTCAGGAACTGGTGCGCCGGCGAGGAGATCAGCGTCAGCGGGTACTTGGCCGCGAGTTCCGGCACGAGTTCCGGAAACTCATGTGGCGGGGTGAAGGACGGCAGCGGATCGACACCCATGTCAGCCAGGCGCTGCGAGAACAGCTCGCACTTGCCGCTCGGCGTGGGAAACCTGCCCTCGGCGAATGGCGCGTACGGCCGCGGCAGCTGCAGCCGCGCCCATCCGTCGCGCTCGAGCGCTTCCCAGGTCACGCTGGCCATGCGCGGGTCGCCGGAGTCCAGCGCCTGCTTGATGAGCGTGAGGTCGTCGTCCTGCAGGCAGGGGTGTGTCAGCCCCATCGTCGCGGCGAGGCACCGGAAGATCTCGGTGTTCGGCCGCGCCTGGCCCAGCGGATTGATGGCCGGCCGGTTGAGCGTCGCGTACAGGTGTCCGTAGGAGCCGTGGACGTCCCAGTGCTCGAGCTGTGTCGTGGCGGGGAGCACCCAGTCGGCGTGGTCCGCGGTGTCGGTGCGGAAGTGTTCCAGCACCACGACGAACAGGTCCTCGCGGCGCATGCCCTGGATGACGCGCAGGTGGTCCGGCGCAATCGCCGCGGGGTTCGAGTTGTACACGATCATTGCCTGCACCGGCGGTCCGCCGACGCCGGCATCGTGCTGTGTCAGGGCCTGCCCGAGCAGCGACATGTTGATGATGCGCGTGTCGGGCGGCGCGAGGTCCTCGCGATGCAGGGCTGCCCTGTTGAACGCGAAGTTCGCGCTCGCGGAGAGCTGGACGCCGCCGCCCGGGTGCCGCCAGTGGCCCACGATCGCCGGAAGGCAGGCGATGGTCCGCACCGCCATCGCGCCGCCACCGTGCCGCTGCAGGCCGTAGTTGATGCGCACGAAGGCGGCCTTGGCGCGCGCGTACTGCCGGGCCAGCTCGACGATGCGCGCTGCGGGGACGCCGGTGATCCCGGCCGCGCGCTCCGGTGGATACTCCTTCGCACGCTCGCGTAGCTGTTCGGCGCCCAGGGTGTGCTCGGCGAGATAGGCATCGTCCTGCAGGCCCTCGGCGAAGAGCACGTGCATCATGCCCAGCGCCAGCGCCGCGTCGGTGCCGGGCCGAATGCCGATCCACTCGTCGCACTGCTCCGCCGTGCGCGTGCGGATGGGGTCGATGCAGATGACCGGCGCGCCAGCCGCCCGGGCCTCGAGCACCTTGGGCCAGAGATGCGGATTGCTCGTCAGTGTGTTCGTCCCCCACAGCAGCACGAGGTCCGCGCGAGGCAGTTCCTCCATGTCCGCGCCGACGCTGGCGCCGACGGTCATCCGCATGCCCATCATGCCCGCGGTGGCGCAGATGGTGCGGTCGAGCTTGGAGGCGCCGATAAGATGGAAGAACCTGCGGTCCATCGACTCGCCCTGCAGCAGGCCCATCGTCCCCGCGTAGGAATACGGCAGGATTGCCTGCGGCCCATGCTCGGAGTGGCGAATCGCGTTCAGGCGCGCCGCGATGTCATCGAGCGCCTCCTCCCAGCTGGCCTCGACGAACTGCCCGCTGCCCTTGGGGCCCACGCGTCGCAGGGGCGTCAGCACGCGCGCCGAGTCGTAGCTGCGCTCGACGTACCGATTGACCTTGGTGCACAGGAAGCCCTGCGTGATCGGATGCGCCTTGTCGCCCTGGATGCGCGTGGCGCGTCCGTCCTCCACCGTCACGACCGTGGCGCAGGTGTCCGGGCAGTCGAGCGGGCAGGCGCCGCGCACGGTCTGGGGCTTCAGCACGGTCGCGCTCATATGATGGCTTCGACGGTTGCCGGCAACTCGCGGGCACCGAGGCGGGCACGTACGGTGCTGCCCGGGGCCACTTCACGGCGGATCATCGCGATGGCGAGCGGGCCACGCTGCGGGGAGACCGTTGCCGAGCGGACCTCCCCGACCTCGCGCGATTCGGCATCGAGCACGGCGGCGCCCGGCGCCAGCGGTTCCTGCGAATGCAGCCAGCGCAGGTGCCGGTTCACGTGCCCGCGGAAGTGAATGCGCGCCACCACTTCCTGGCCCGTGTAGCAGCCCTTCGTGAAGGAGATGGCGCCAAGAACGTCGAGGTTGGCCTCCTGCGGCAGCGTGTCGCCGTCGATCTCCACGCCGAAGCGCGGCAGGCCGGCTTCGATGCGCAGGCGCTCAAGTTCCTCGGCCGTGGCATCGCGCGCGCCGCGGGCCCTCAGGGCGTCCGCGATGGCGGCCAGTCGGTCGGGAGCCGCAAACACGTCGAAGCCGGGGATGCTCAGGTCGGCCGAACGCACCACATCGATGCCCTCGTCGTCCCTCCGCCAGATCCCGAAGGGCGGCAGTGCCTCGAGGTCAGCCGCGGTCGCGCCGACCTGGCCGGCCAGCGACTGCGCCGTGTGCGCGCCGTAGAGGCCGAGGCAGCCCACCGCATCGCTCACGACGTCGTATCGTGCGAGACGGGGGTTCACGTACTTGCGGATCATGGCGACGAACGCGTCCGCCGTCTCGGCCTCGCTGTCCACCAGCAGGTCGCTGCCGCGATTGAAGATCCGCAGCACGGCGATGATTCGTCCCTTTGCCGTGAGTGCGGCGGCACGCTGGCCGTGACCCTCCATCAGTCCGGTGACGTCGTTGGTCACGAGCCCGCCGAGTGACTCCCGCGCCTTCTCGCCGCTGAAGGTCATGCGCAGGCGCGCGGAGCGATCCGTCAGGATCGCGGTCATCGTGCGCCCTTCGTCGAGGGGCCCATCAGGCTGCGCAGCCGTTCCGGCGTGAGGTCCGCGAGTGATTCGAGCCAGGCATCGGCCTCCATGGCCTCCTGCGGCGGTACCGGTCCGACGATGATGCTGAGCAGACCGGCCGCGCGCGCGCCGCGTACCCCGACCACGCTATCCTCCACGGCCACGCCGCGCGGCACCATGTTCGGGAAGAGATCGCCGAGGCGACGCAGCGCCGTTGCGTAGGGCGCGGCCGCCGGCTTCGCCGGCGTCGCATCCTCGCGCGCGACGATGGGCCGGAACATTGCACCGAGTCCAGCAAGGTCGAGTACGAACTCCACCTCGCGCCGCGAGGCACGCGTCACCAGCGCGAGCCGCGCAACAGACGTGAGGCGTTCCAGGACGGCGGCGGCCCCCGGCGCGAGCCGCAGGCCCTTGCCGGCCCGGGCGGCAAAGGCTCGCTCGGCTCGCAGCAGCGACAGTTCGGCCGCAGTGTGATCCAGCGGCGCACCGAGTTCCTCGCGGGCGATGCGGATGGAATCCTCGACGCCGTAGCCGGCGATTCGGCGGGTCAGCTCCGCAGTCAGCGAGAGTCCATCGGCGGCCAATGACTCGGCCAGGGCGTCCCTGCGAAGAGCCGCGGTATCCGCCAGCACTCCCTCGAATTCAACGAGCAGGACGGGGACTTCCATAGATGTCCAAGCTAACGGGTATCGCTTTCGTCAGCGTAGGCGGCGTCGAGCAGTTCCACCGGGTGCCGTGCGACAATCGGCAGACCGGCGCGTAGCAGTCCCCCGCCAATCTGCATCAGGCATCCCGGATTCGCGCTGGATACGACCGTTGCGCCCGAGGCGCGGACGGCGTCGAGCTTCGGTGCAAACACGAGGGCGGCCACTGCGGGTTGTGCGACGTTGTAGATGCCCGCACTGCCACAGCATTGATCGCTCCCCTCCAGCGGAACCAGTGCCACGTCCCCGATGGCCCGCAGCACCTGGAGCGGCGGATCCACGATGCGTTGGGCGTGCTGGAGATGGCAGGGGGCATCCCAGGCGACCCGCGTCGCTCCCGACTTCGACGCGGCGGTCGGCCGGGGACCGGCGGCCGCGAGCAGTTCGGTTACGTCGCGGACCCTGTCCGAAAAGGCCGTCGCCCGATCGGCCCAGGTCGGGTCGTCCTTCAGGAGATGGCCGTACCCCCGGCACATGGCGCCACAGCCGGCTGAGTTCATGACGATCGCCTCGGCCCCGCTGGCCTCGAAGGCCGCGATGTTCCGGCGCGCCATCGCGCGCGCCGATTGAACATCGCCCGCGTGCGCGTGGAGTGCCCCGCAGCAGCCTTGGCCCGGGGTCGCGCGCACCGCATATCCATTGTGCGAAAGCGTGCGCTCCGTCGCCCGGTTGAGCGGCGCCAGCAGGCCCTCCATCACGCAGCCCGTCAGCAGCGAGACGGATGCGCGCGACGCATCAGCGCGCGGCGTCCACGCCCTGGAGCGGGCACGCGTGGTAGAGGCGAGCATCGCAGTCGCCGCTGCCGCGTGCGACGGAAGCAATCGGGCGAGCAATGTCGGGATGCGCAGGGCGCGAACGAGGCGCGCCGCCGCAAGGGCAGGTCGCAGGGCCCACTCGCGCGCGAACACCCAGAGCAGGAGGCGCGCCGTCCACGGCAGTCGCTGCGACGATTGAACGGTCTGGCGCGTGGCCTCGAGCAGCTCGCCGTACGGCACGCCGCTCGGACAGGCCGTCTCGCAGCCCCGGCAGCCGAGGCAGCGGTCGAGGTGCGCGTGTACGTCAGGGTCGTCCGGGCTGAGTCGCCCCTCCAGCAACGCACGCATCAGCACAAGGCGACCGCGCGGCGATGCGTTTTCGTCCTCGAGGGCGAGATAGGTTGGGCAGGCCGGGAGACAGAACCCGCAGTGTACGCAGGCGTCGAGCCCCGCGCGTGCCGCGTCGAGGGGCGAGCCGGGCAGGGTGCAGGCTGCCTCCGAGCCGTGCGGGGTGGAGCCGCTCACGACATGTCCCCGAGCAGGCCCGGATTCAGCACGCCACGCGGGTCGAACTGGTGCTTCACGCGCCGCGACAGCGCGTCCCATCGCCACTGTGACGCGCGCTCCGGGGGGGCGGCCTGGATTCGTACCCTCTTCCAGATGGCGGTGTCGACGATCTCGCCCGGGACGCTCCCCAGGAACGCCGCGCGCGCCGCGGCGACGGCGGCAGGGTGACCCGCGAGCCGAATCAACCAGCGCCCGTCGGCCGGAAGGCCGAGTGCGGTGCCTACCGTCGGTGTCAGCGCGAACGCCGCGGCCGGCACCAGTGGTCCGCGCAGCCGCTTGCCAATTGCGGAAGAGTCCCCGCGCAGTACCAGCGTCTCATCTGCCGTGGGCCGGGCCCGGAGCCGCAGGTGCACGCGCGTGATCACGCCGAGCGTGCCCCAGGCGCCGGTCATGAGCCGGGTGAGGTCGAAGCCAGCGACGTTCTTCACCACCCGTCCCCCGGCCTGCACGATCCGCCCGAGGCCGTCCACGAATTCCAGCCCGAGCACCAGGTCGCGCGGATGTCCCCACGCGGCGGCGAAGGGCCCCGCCGTCGCGGTGGCGATGGTCGCGCCCACGGTGCCGCGGTCGTCGCCCCAGCTGAATAGGGGACAGCACTGTCCACGCTCCGCGGTGACTGCCTCGAGCTCGGCGAGGGTGGTGGCGGCCCCGACGGAAATCGTGAGGTCCTCCGGTACGTACGCGTGCACGCCGGCGAAGCGCTCCATCGAGAGCGTCCCGCCCGCCCGGGCCCGCCCGCCCGCCGGGTCGGGCGGGCCTGGACCGGCCGGCCGGCCTGTAGCCAGCTGCCCGCCCCGCGAATGCGCAGACCGGTCGTCGCCTCGCCGACCAGCGTGGCGAGTTCCCCCGCCGTGGAGGGCGCCAGGTCCATCTCGCCGTCGCTCATGCGCCCACTCCCGGCGCAGCACGCCACTCCTTGCAGGCATGCACCGGTACCACCTTGCCGGGGTTGGCGCGCCGTGCCGGATCGAAGGCCTCGCGAAGCCCGCACATCGCCTGGAGCGTCTCCGGCGCGAAGAGCGCCTCCATGTATGGAAGCTTGTCGAGCCCGACGCCGTGCTCGCCGGTGATCGTGCCACCGCAGGCGATGGCCCGC
>JAYQOZ010000020.1:0-13952 GCA_038145035.1 Gemmatimonadaceae bacterium
CTCCTGAGACTTAAATGCGGAACGGCCGCCCGGATCGGACGGCCGTTCCGCATTTCACCCGTCAGTTGCCCCTCCTGGGATCGAACCAGGAACCTTCTGATCCAGAGTCAGACGCTCTGCCAGTTGAGCTAAGGGGCATCATTCCCCCGGCTGGTCCGGGGAACCCTGAAATTATCGGCTCCGGAATCCCCGAGCAACCCCGCGACCCGTGATTTCACGGGCCACGGAGAGGCCTCAGCCGCCCTTCTTGAGCTCCTTGGCCCAGCTGTCGCGCAGTCCGACGATCCGGTTGAACACCAGCTTCCCCGGCCGGCTGTCGTCGGGCTCGCTATAGAAGTAGCCCACCCGCTCGAACTGATACCGCGACCCGATCGGGTCCTGCGCCACCGTCGGCTCCACCTTGGCATCCGGAATGACCACCAGCGACTCGGGGTTGAGGGCCGAGAGGAAGTCCTGGCCCTCTGGCACGTCGTCCGGATCCGGCAGGCGGAACAGCCGGTCGTACAGCCGCACCTCGCAGCTCAGCGCCTGCGCCGCCGACACCCAATGGATGGTCCCCTTCACCTTCTTGCCGGCGTTGGCACCGCCGCTCTTCGTCTCGGGGTCATAGGTGCAGCGCAGCTCCACGATCTCGCCCGCCGCATCCTTCACGACCTCCTCGCAGCGGATGACGTAGCCGAAGCGCAGCCGCACCTCGTTCCCCGGCGAGAGCCGGAAGAACTTCTTCGGCGGATCCTCCAGGAAGTCGTCGCGATCGATGTAGAGCTCGCGCGAGAACGGGATCTGCCGTGTGCCGGCCTTGGGCACGTCGTGCGGATAGTTCTGCGCCTCCAGCATCTCCACCTGCCCCTCGGGATAGTTGGTCAGCACGACCTTGAGGGGCTTGAGCACCGCCAGCACGCGCGGGACCTCCATGTTGAGGTCGTTGCGCACGGCGTGCTCGAAGGCCGCGATCTCCACCCGCGCGTCCTTCCGGGCCACGCCGATGGTCTCGGCGAAGTCACGGATGGCCTCGGGCCGCACGCCGCGTCGGCGCATGCCGGCGATGGTCGGCATCCGCGGGTCGTCCCAGCCCGTGACGTGTCCCTCGTTCACCAGGCGCAGCAGCTTCCGCTTGCTGAGCACGGTGTAGTCGAGCTCCAGGCGCGCGAACTCGATCTGCGTCGGGGGCCTCTCGAAGCCCGCCTCGCGCACCAGCCAGTCGTAGATCTCGCGGTTGTCCTTGAACTCCAGCGTGCAGAGCGAGCGCGTGATGCCCTCGATGGCGTCGCTGAGTCCGTGCGCGAAGTCATAGAGCGGGAAGATGTTCCACTCGGTGCCGCGGCGATAATGCTCCGCCCCGCGCCGGATCCGCAGCAGCAGCGGATCGCGCATGATCATGTTGGGGTGCGCCATGTCGATCTTGGCGCGCAGCACCCGCGTGCCGTCGGCGAACTCGCCCTCCTGCATCCGGCTCAGGAGCTCGAGGTTCTCCTCGGGGGAACGATCCCGCCAGGGCGAGGGCGTGCCGGGCGAGGTCACCGTGCCGCGGTTGGTCCGGATCTCCTCCTCGGTCTGGTCGTCCACGTAGGCCTTGCCGGCCGCGACCAGGCGCTCGGCAATCTCATACAGCTGCTCGAAGTAGTCCGAGGCGTAGAACTCGTTGTCCCACTCAAATCCCAGCCATCGCACGTCGCGCTTGATGGCCTCGACGTACTTCATGTCCTCGGTGAACGGATTGGTGTCGTCGAAGCGCAGGTTGCAGGTCCCGCCGAACTCCTTGGCGATGCCGAAGTTCAGGCAGATGGACTTGGCATGCCCCATGTGCAGGAAGCCGTTGGGCTCCGGCGGGAAACGGGTCGCCGGCGCCCGACCGAACCGGCCGGTGGCGACGTCGTCGGCCACCAGCTCGCGGATGAAGTCGCGGCGCGGGGAGGTATCGGGGGCTGGGGTGTCGGTCACGGCGAGTTGGGCAATGGCGAGAGAAGCCTGAAAGTTAACGGACGGCTCCCCGGGGTGGCCGTCCCTTCGGAACGGCTCGTCCCCGCCCCGATACCATTCGGCCCCGACCTCGCAGGAGGGGGGGCGGCAAGCACAGGCAGGGGGAGGGTGAGATTTCGCATGCGGCACGATGCCCTGTGCCGCAGGGACCGCGCCTGCCCCGTGGGCAGGGCCGTTCGCCCGGCGGGGCGAACCGTCAGCGGCTGATGCGGAGGACGTTGGGGGCGGCGAGCACGTAGAGCGCGCCATCCGGGCCGACGGTGAGGCCCGTGATGTTTTCCCTGAGCTGGGCAAAGGCCGCGGGGCGCCAGTGGTCCTCTGCGTCGAGCCGGTAGAGCCACCCACGGCCGAAATCCGCGAAGAAGTAGTCGCCGTCGAAGCGCGGACCGAAGGCCGCGCCCGCCGGATAGAACGCACCGCCAATGACGGCGTCGCCATCGAACAGCGTCGGCGAATCATTATGGCCGTACGCCAGCAGCGGCGCGTCAAACAGCGGCGTGTCGGTCGGCCCCTCCACCAGTGGCCAGCCGAAGTTGGCCCCCGCCCGACCGACGTTCACCTCCTCCCAGTTTGCCGCACCGACGTCGTTGATGTGCATCCGACCGGTGGCCGGCGAGACCGTGAAGGTGAACGGGTTGCGCAGCCCACGCGCCCAGATGGCGCGGTTGCTGCCGCTGGCCGTGAGGAAGAACGGGTTGTCCGCAGGAATGGTCCCGTTGCGGTTGAGGCGCAGGATCTTGCCGAACGGGTTGTCGAGCCCCTGCGCGTTCGCCGGCGTGGTGGCATCGCCCACCGCCACGTAGAGCTTGCCATCGGGCCCGAAATGCATCGCGCCGCCGTTGTGCTTGGCCACCTCGCCGAGCGGCGGGAGCTCCAGCAGCACGAGTTCGCTGCCCGCAGCGGCCACATCGCCGGCCGCGGTGAAGCGCACGATGCGGTTGTGCGCGGGCGCCCCGCCCTCCTCGCTCGTGTAGTAGACGTAGACCCACTGCGTACTGGCAAAGTCGGGGTCGAAGACCACACCCAGCAGGCCGCGCTCGCCGTCAGCGTTGGACGGCACGGTCACGAACGGCGTGGGTAGCAGGCTGCCGTTCTTGATCACGCGCAGGGCCCCGCCCTGCTCGGCTACGAAGAGGCGTCCGTCCGGGGCGAAGGCCATGGCCGTGGGATATCCGGAGAATCCCGTCACCCAGGTGGCGACGCTGAAGCCCGACTCGAGTTCCACCGTGCCGGCGAACTCGACCGCCGCGCGCGACCACTCCGACCAGTTGCCCGCCGCATCGCGCGCGCGCGCGCCAAACGAGTGGCGGCCCGAGGCAAAGGCCGACGTCGCCGGCAGCGTGGCCGTGTACGGCGGCGCCGCAATCGTGGCGAAGATCGAATCGTCCAGCGCCAGCTCCAGCTGGGTCACCCCCACGTCATCGCTCGCGGTGGCGGTCACCGTCACGCTGCCGGCAAGGGCCCGGCTGCCATCGGCGGGACTGGTGAGCGCCACGGTCGGCGCCACGACGTCGCTGCCGTCGGCGGCGAGCACGATGATCTCGATCGGCTCCGACACGCGGCGCTTGCCGCGGGCGTCCTCCGCCCGGACGACCAGCCGATGTCGGCCCGTCACCGGGAGCGGTACGCGCAACGTGTAGCGCGTCTGCCCCGCCGTAGACACCGCGCTCGCCGTCGCGACGTCATCCAGCAGCACCGACACGGTGAAGGCGTCGCCGTCGGGATCGCTCACGTCCACCTGCACCGGCAGGGTGTCGCCGACCAGGTGCGAGCTGCCTGGCGACGGTGCCGCCACGGTCAGCGTCGGCGCCGCGTTGGCGGCGCCCACCGAGTCGAAGCGCGCCACGACCGTGAGCGGGACCACGGGAACCTCGATCTGGCGCTCGAATGCCGCAGCGTCCCCCCATTCGCGGAAGGAGAACGCCGCCGCCCCCAGCTCCTGCGGATCCACCGGACGCAGGTCGCGCCGCATTCCCACGATCGCCGACTCGACGTACGGCGTGACGCGGGGCTGGCCATCCAGCGCCACCTGCAGGCCTGTGGGTTCGGAAGTCAGCGTCAGCTCGGACAGCTGCGGCTGCAGGTCCACGTAGCCAGTATCCGCGAGCCCGCTGACGTCCACCGCGCGCGCGTACACGCGCAGGAACACATCCGCCTCGGTGTGCCCCAGCCGGGGGATGCCCAGTGCGCCGAGGCTCCCGGGCGTGACCGGGTGGAAAGGATGCGTATGCGTGCCGTGGTGCAGCTCGACCCACCACGAGAGCGCGGGGGACGCCAACGGGCCGTCCTCGGGGTCCACCGCAGCGATCAGCACGCTGAGCGTGTCGCCGCCCGCCCACTGCGACGTCGCCACCGGCGCAAGGATCGTGACGGTGGGCGCCGCGTTGGGGCGCGGTCCCGCTTCATCCGAGCAGGCGGCCAGCACCAGGCCGGTGCAGCACGCGAGGACCCGGCGGACGGAGATCGAGACGCGCATACCCTGAAGGATAGCGGTTCAGCGCCTGCGTATCACTCGGCGTGATTTTGGCGCTAGCTTCTGGACATGGACCAGGACCTGCGGTATCCCATCGGGCGCTGGGCCCGCCCGGCAGACGTGACGCCCGGCCTTCGCGCGGCTTGGATTCGCGAGGTTGAAGCGCTCCCGGCCGCGCTGCGCGCCGCCGTGGCCGGCCTCGATGATCGCCAGCTCGACACGCCGTATCGCCCCGGCGGCTGGACCGTCCGCCAGCTCGTGCACCACGTCGCGGACTCGCATCTCAACGCGCTGGTGCGCTTCAAGCTCGCGTTGACCGAGGACAACCCGACAATCAAGCCCTACGACGAGGCCCGCTGGGCGGAGCTCGCCGACAGCGCGCTGCCGATCGAGGTCTCCCTGGGCATCGTGGACGGCGTCCATCAGCGCTGGGTGACGCTGCTGCGGGCGCAGCCAGCGGATGCATTCGCCCGCCCGTTCCGGCATCCGGAATCCGGGCCGCAGACGCTCGATTCCTCGCTCTCGCTCTACGCCTGGCATGGACGGCATCACACCGCGCACGTGACGGCCCTCCGCGCGCGCGAGGTATGGTAGGCATCCAGAACACCCGGGAGTCATCCGCATGCTGAAGCTGATCGCACCGGTGGTCGGGCACCACGTGATCACGCGCACCGACCGCAGCTGCGGCCTCACGGAAGACTGCACGGGCCAGCGCAACTACACGGGCCGTGGCATCAACGCCTGCGTCGCGTAGCGCGAGCGCTGGCACCAGACCTGGTCCCTGGTCCTTGACGGGATGGTCGAGCGGGTCGCGCCGCACTGACGGCAGGACCAGCACTGCGCGCGACGGCGCCCCCCCCACCCCATGAAACGCGAAACGGCGCCGACCGCGTACGGGCCCCGGCCAATTAAGCAGGTCCCCCCGGGCGCCCCCCCCCCCCACCCCCACCTCCCGCCGCCGGGGGGGCGGCCCCCCCCCCCCCCGCTGCCATTTCAGCTGGTCCCGCAGGGAGCCACGCACGCCGTCATTGGAACTCTCCGTCCTACCGAACGGCGGCGGGCAACTATTCCTGCGTGGAAACCAGCATACTACCGTACGTATGGAGCTGAGGGGGATCGAACCCCTGACCTCTGCAGTGCGATTGCAGCGCTCTCCCAGCTGAGCTACAGCCCCGGATCGCGCCGGTCAGTCCCCTGCCTGGCCAACCTATCCCAGACGACGGCAGAAGGTTCCGGTCACGCATACGGCCCCGCCCGTGGGACTGGGCAGGGCCGCCGTTAGGGTGAATCCTAGTGGGCACGGGAACCCTGCGCCACCCCCTGTCCTTAGGCAAACGTGACCCAACCACACGCCCTCGATTCCGACTTCGTCCGCGACCAGCTGGCCCTGCGGACCACCCTCGCCAACCAGGTGCGGCTCCAGCCTGAGGGCGAGTACGTCCTCTACTGGATGCAGAGCAGCCACCGCTTCGAGGACAACTGGGCGCTGCGCCACGCCATCCGCGAGGCGGACCGCCTCGCGAAGCCCCTGCTGATCCACCAGGGCCTGGACCCTACCTACGAGCACGCCAGCGACCGCATCCATACCGTCATCCTCGAGAACGCCCGCGCGCTGCATCGCCGTGCCGGGGGTCTGGGGCTCCGCTACCAGTTCGTGCTCCGTCGCCGCCGCGACGACGACCGGCGCGTCGTGGACCGGCTCGCCGCCCGTGCCGCCCTCGTCGTCACCGACCACTTTCCCACCGCCGGCATCGCCGAGCGCACGGCGCGCTTTGCCGAGCGCGCGCCCTGCCGCGTGGTACTGGTGGAGTCGCACGGCATCGTGCCCAGCGGGAGCTTCGTGAAGGAGGAGTACGCCGCCCGCACCATCCGGCCGAAGATCGCGAAAGTACTCGAGCTTGCGATGGAGCCCGTGGAGGACCGGCCGCCGCGACAGGCCTTCCCACAGTCGCTGTGGCGCTCGCTCGAGGTGGACCGCCTCGACCTTGACCGCGTCGATGTGGCTGCCGAGATTGCGCGCTGCGAGATCGACCACGCCGTGCCGCCCGTGCCCTTCGCCAGCGGACTGGACGGCGCACGTGCGCGCCTCGCTGCCTTCTGCGCGGACGGCCTGCAGGACTATGCCGAGCGTCGCAACGAACCCAGCGACACCGACGGCAGCTCGCGGCTCTCGCCCTACCTGCACTTTGGCCAGATCAGCGCCGCCGAGGTGCTACGCACCGTCCGCGAGCACGGGAGCGCCGAGTCGGCCGCAAAGTTCCAGGACGAGCTGGTCACCTGGCGCGAGCTGGCGCTGAACTTCTGCCTCCGCAATCCGAACTACGGGAAGCTGCGCGGCCTGCCGGACTGGGTGCACCGCACCATGGAGGCGCACCGCGACGACCCCCGCGAGGCCATCTACTCGCGCGAGCAGCTGGAACGCGCGGAATCACACGATGAACTCTGGAACGCCGCCCAGCGCGAGCTCGTGCGCACCGGCTACATGCACAACGTGACGCGGATGCTCTGGGGCAAGTCGGTGCTGCTCTGGACGGCGCGCTACAAGCACGCGCTGGATCACCTGGTCTATCTCAACAACAGGTACGGGCTCGACGGTCGCGACCCATCCAGCTACGGCGGCATCCAGTGGTGCTTCGGCAAGTTCGACCGCCCCTGGTTCGACAAGCCGGTGTTCGGCGTGATCCGGCCGATGTCGCTGGCCCGGGCCCGCGAGAAGTTCGACGCCGAGGCCTACATCCGGATGTTCCCGCCGGCGTGAGGCCGCCGCGTCGCGCTACATTCCGCGACGTGAGCCGCATCCTGCCATCCGCCCACGAAGTCCGCGCCGCCGCCGCGCGCATCGGGCCCTACGTGCAGCGCACGCCGCTGGTGGAGTCGCCGGCGCTGGCGGCACTGCTCGGCGGTGACGTGTACCTCAAGCTCGAGAATCGCCAACCCGGCGGTTCGTTCAAGCTCAGGGGCGCAGTGCACGCACTGCTCTCGCTGAGTGATGCCGAACGCGCCGCCGGCGTGGTGGCCAGCTCAGCCGGCAACCACGGCATCGGCGTGGCCATGGCCGCGCGGCAGCTCGGCATTGCCGCCACGATCTTCGTGCCGGCGTCCGCGCCCGACGTAAAGCGCGACAGGATCGCGGCGCTCGGCGCGAGCGTGGACGCCAGCCAGCCGCACTACGATGCCGCCGAGGACGCAGCGCGTGCATACGCCGCGCGCCTCGGCGCGACCTTTGTCAGTCCGTGCACCGGACGCGCCCTGCTGGCCGGCGCAGGCACGGTGGCGCTCGAGATCCTTGAGGGACTGCCGACGGCGCGCACGCTGGTGGTGTGCGTGGGCGGCGGCGGTCTCGTGGGCGGCATCGGCGGCTTCGTGCGCGACGCCGCGGCAGGCGTGCGCATCCTGGGCGCCCAGGGCGAACGCACCAACGCGATGGCGCTGGCCCTCGCGGCCGGGCACGCCGTGGATGTGCCGGACCTGCCCACGCTCTGCGACGGCCTGGCCGGACGCGTGGATGACGAGATGTTCCAGCAGGGCCGTGCCGCGCTCGACGCCATCGCCACCGTCTCGGAGGATGCCGTGGCGGATGCCATCCGCTTCCTGCACACGGCGCACGGAGAAACGGCCGAGGGCTCCGGTGCGGTCGGGGTCGCCGCAGTGCGCACGGGCGCCCTCAGGCCGCAGGCCTTCCCCGTGGTCGTCACGGTCAGCGGGGCGAACATCCCTGCGGACCGCTGGCAGGCGATCGTCGGGGCGGCCCAACCGCGCCGGCGGGTGCCCCCGGGGCGAGCGCTTGCCGAACACGTAGCTGACCGAGATGCCGATGGCGCTCGCGTCGAACGTGTCGCCGTACCTGGACCGGTATTCCATCGACGTGTACGTCAGGGCCGCCCACTTCCAGCCCACTTCGAGGGTCGCGCCCGTCGCCGGATCGTACTTGGCATTCTGCGCCAGCCCGTCGAAGTCGAGGTTGATGTTTGCGTGGTGCGTCACGCCAGCACCGATACGCCAGTCCGGCGTCACCGCGTAGCTCGCCACCACCTCGATGGGAAAGCGGGTGAACATGATGTCCACGTTCTCGGCCGCGGACGTCGAGAACTTCCAGCCCACCAGCGTGCGAAGGCCGAGCTTCGGCATGGCGCTCGGGTGGAACTCCATGCCCGCGGAGAAGGTGCCGCCGTCGCCGGTGGTGAGGGACTGCTTGTCGCCGTTGGTAAAGATCACCTCCGCAACCTCATCGCCGCCGACCTCAAAGGTCATGTCGAGCACTCATCCGAACTTCCAGGGTGCCGGCTCGGCCTTGGCCGGCGTCGCGGGGGTCTGGGCAGCAAGCGGAGCAGCGAGGAGAAGGGCCGCAGCGGCGGCACGCACATAACGCATGGGGACGCTCAGGTGAGGGTGAAACGGGCCGGAAACCTATTGCCGGTGCAACACGAAGCTGTACGAGAACGCCACGGCGTTGGCGCCAAACGTCGCGCCGTCCGAGCGACGATAGTCCATCCGGGTGTACGTGAGGGCGAGCGGCCGCCACGCCAGCTCCAGCAGCAGCCCGGTCGCGGGGTCGAAGGACTGGTTCGGCGCCACGCCATCGAGATCCAGCGTTGGCCGCAGGTGGAAGACCGCGCCCGCACCGACCCGCCAGTGGCGATCGAGCGCGTAGAGCGCCGCGAGCTCCACGGGGACCCGCGTGAACCAGATCTCGGCATTCTCGGCCGCGGACGTCGAGAGCTTCCAGCCCACGAGGCTGCGCAGGGCCAGTCGCGGCAGCGTTCGCGGATACCATTCGAGGCCGCCGGAAAACGAGAAGCCGTCGCCGGTGGTCAGCGGCTGGCGATCGCCGTTGGCGAAGAGGAGTTCGGCCACCGCCTCGCCGCCGAAATCCACGGACATGTCGAGCACCCAGCCGAAGCGGGGAGGCGCGGAGTCTGGGACCGCTGCCGGCGGCGATTCCTGCGCGGCAAGGGTGGCGGCTGCCGGATGGACCAGCAGGGCCGTGGCGGCACGGAATACGGCGGCAATCGCGAATCGCACGGGGCCACCCCGGGGGCTGGAACCGACCTGCACCGGACCTCCAAAAAATAGCACCGGGACGGCAGCTCGGCTGTCGGGAGAAAGCGGAGGCCCGGCGGGTTATCTTCCCCGGGTCAGGTCACCGCGTCCATGAGCCTCTCCCTCCGCTTCCTCGGCACCTCCGCCTCGCGTCCCACCGTGGAACGTGGGGTCTCGGCGCACGCCCTCGTGCGGGAGGGGGAGACCATGCTGTTCGACTGCGGCGAGGGGACGCAGCGCCAGATGATGCGCTGGGGCGTCGGCTTCACGCTGGGCGACATCTTCTTCACGCATTTCCACACCGATCATTTCCTCGGCGCGCTGGGACTGCTGAAGACCATGGCCCTGCAGGCCCGCGAGACGCCGCTGCGCATCTGGGGCCCGCGCGGGGCACAGGCGCTGTTCAAGAAGGCCGAGGGCCTGGGCAACGAGAAGCTCACCTTCCCGTTGACCGTCACCGATCTCGAGGACGGTGCGGTCGTGGCGCGGAAGGACTACGCCATCCACGCCTTCCAGGTCGAGCACCGCCAGGGTGCGTCGCTGGGATTTGCACTCAAGGAGCAGGAACGGCTCGGTCGCTTCGACCCGGATCTCGCGCGCTCGCTGGGCATCCCCGAAGGCCCGCTCTGGGGCCGCATCCACAAGGGCGAGAGCATCACGCTGGAGGACGGACGCATCATCGAGCCGTCGACGCTCGTGGGGCCGACGCGCCCGGGCCGGAGTGTGGTCTTCTCCGGCGACACGCGGCCCTGCAAGGCCACGATCGAGGCCGCGGTGGGCGCCGACCTGCTCGTGCACGAGGCCACCTTCGGCGACGAGGAGGCGGCCCGCGCCGCCGAGACGATGCACGCTACCGCGCGAGAGGCGGCACAGGTGGCTCACATGGCCGGCGTGCGACGGCTGGCGCTCACGCACTTCTCGGCGCGCTACTCGCGCGACACGCGGGAGCTGGAGAAGGAGGCGCGCGAGGAGTTCGACGGCGAGCTGATCATCGCCCGCGACGGCCTGGAGCTCGACATTCCGTACCGGGACGCCGTCGCGGAGTAGCCGCGCCCGTCAACCGATCGGCTGACGCCCCGCAAAGCCGGCGTCGCGTGCGTGCCAGTGCGCCACCGTCGGCTCGCCTCGCTGCCAGCAGTAGTACACGGGCTCGCCGTCCCGCTCGCCGGGGAAATCCACCAGCCCCGCGTCGTAGCTCTTGCACTCCACGCCCAGCGACGTGAGCTCGGCCACGAAACCCTGCACGTCGCGCGCGGCCCGCTGCACCTCGCGCTGCAGCCGCTCGGCCTCGGGATCCGCCTGCTCCGCCGTGCTCCGCAGCGCGGCCACCTCGAAGCGTTCGAGCAGCTCCTGCCACCTGCGGTACGCCATCACGAGGTCGTCGGTGATGCGGCGGACCAGTGGCAGGGCACGGTTCGCCTTCTCGGGCGTCCAGGGCTCAAGGTCCGCGACGGCGTGTCGGGGCGAATGGGTCATCGGAAGGTCTCCCGGGCCGGGGCGTGCCGGCGCGGCACGCCAAGACGCCGCATGGGCAATGCGGCCAGCTGCAGGCGATACGTGGTGGCGCCGCGCGGGTGGACGCCGCGGACGGTGCGGGTGTTCTCGGAATAGAACGAGGCTTCATCGAAGGCCTGCACGAGTGCTTCGCGCGTCCCTGGTGCCACCACGCTGTCGTCCAGCCACATCACGCGAAGCACCGGGGCCGGCACAAAGCCGAGGCGCCATTCCTGGCCGCCGGCGTCGCGCAGCACGAAGGCGACGCGCGGCATCGGCTCGGTGACCGCGCGCCCGACCAGCGTGTAGCCGCCGCGCTCCCAGCTCCGCTCGCTCGAATCACTCACGGCCGGATACTCATCGCGGACGCCGACCCACCAGGCGGGCGGCGCAACGGCCACGGGGACCAGCGTCTGGGCCGGGAGCGGCAGGCGCGCCGCCGACTGCGCGAGCGCAAAGCGCACCATCGGCTCCCGACGCTCGACCTCGAGGGAGTAGCTCCGCGAATCGAACGTCAGGCGTTCCAGCTGCTCGCGCAGCTCGAGGTCCTCGGGTGCGGCCTCCAAGAGGGCGCTGCGCTGCTCGCGCCACTGCCGCTGTCCCTCCGCCGTGATGCGGCGCGCCTCCGACGGGCCCACCAGCGCGTCGAGCGTGGTCGCAACGCCGGTACGGAGGTCCACCACCCCGCGGCGCAGGCCATGCGACGAACTGCCGCCCACGACATCCACATCCGTGCGGTATTCGTAGGACACCCAGGGACCCATCACGTCGAGCACGAAGAGCTCGGCGCTGGCGATGGTGCGCGGGTTCTCGCTGCCCTGCTCGTCGAAAGCCAGCGGTCGCTCGTCCGGATTGGCGACGGCGTAGCCGCGCGCCAGCAGCCGCATCAACGTGTCGCTCACCAGCGGTAGCGAGTCGCCGCTGATCAGGTCGCGCTTGAAAAGACGCTGGCCTACGTAGACCGCGTCATAGAACGAGTGGTCGTCGTCGGTGACGTAGAGCTCGGCGAAGCGCCCGCCGACCTGCGCGAGGACCATCGGGGCGCCGCGCACGCGAATGCCGTCCGGATCGGAGCGGATCCAGAACACCGAGTCGCCGGCGGCCACCACGAACTCTGCCTGCGGGGCGGGCGGCGGGGTCTCGACGCGCTCGCAGGCGGCTGCGAGCAGCAGCAGGGCGAGGCAGGTCGCGCATCGTCGCATACGCGGAATATAGCCGCTAGAGGCCGAGCACTTCGCGCAGGCCGTTCAGCAGTCGGTCCACTTCCTCCGCCGTCGTGTAGCAGGCGATCCCGGCGCGCACGATGCCGTCGTCCCCATGTCCGACGGCGCGCACCACCGTCGAGGCGTAGAAATCCCCGTGGCTGGTGAACACCGCGCGCTCGGCCAGCGCACGCGTCACTGCCTCGCTGTCCATGCCCTCGACCACGAAGCTGACGGTCGGCGTGCGCGGACGGTCCGGGCCGGGGCCGAAGCGCGTGACCCCGGGAATCTCGCCGAGCCCGTCCCAGAGCTGGCGGAACCGCGCCAGCGCCTCGTGATGCAGGGCGGAAAACGCGCTGGTGAGGCGGCTGCGACGGTCGTCGCCGCTGCCGAACGAGGCCAGGAAGTCGATTGCCGCCGCGGTGCCGACGATGCCCTCGTGGTTCTGCGTGCCGGTCTCCAGGCGCTCCGGGGCCTCATCCGGGGCCGGCTCGAGCTTGGGAACGTCGAGCTGCGAGAGCAGCGCCTCGCGCGCAAAGATGATCCCGATGTGCGGCCCGTAGAACTTGTAAGCCGAGCAGCCGAGGAAATCGCAGCCGATGGCGCGGACGTCCACGAGGGCGTGCGGCGCGTAATGCACCGCGTCCACGAAGACCAGCGCGCCGTGTCGGTGGGCGAGGTCCGTGGCGCGGGCCACGTCGGTGATCGTGCCCAGGGCGTTGGAGCCCGCGCCGATGGCGAGGAGGCGCGTGCGCGGCGTCACCGCCTCCTCAAGGGAGTCCCACACCAGTTCGCCGCGCTGCGGGTCGACCGCCACGCGCCGGATGGTGATGCCGCGCTCGCGCTCGAGGGCGCGCCAGGGGGCGATGTTCGCGTGATGATCCAGATCCGTGATTACGACCTCGTCCCCGGGGCCCCAGCCGCGACCGAGCGCGCGGGCCAGGTGGAAGGTGCCGGTCGTCATGTTGTTGGCGAAGCTCACCTCGCGCGGCGACGCGTTCAGGAAGGCCGCCACGGCCTCGCGGGCCCCCCAGAGCATCGCATCGGTCTCGGCACTGGTCGGGTACGCCCAGTGCGTGTTGGCGTTGTGCTGCGAGAGGTACTGCACCATCGCGTCCATCACGGCCCGCGGAACCTGCGTGCCGCCAGGGCCGTCGAAGAACGCGATGGGCCGCCCGTTGTGCCGGCGCTCGAGCGCCGGGAAGTGCCGGCGGACGGCGTCCACCGAGACAGCGTTGTTATTGCCCATCACTGATCTCCGTCGCGGCGCGCGTCTCCAGCCAGCGCACGATCTCCACGTGGTCGGCCTCCTCGCCGAGGGCGGCCCGCGCCTCGTGATAGAGGCGCGAGGCCAGGGCGAGCATCGGGGCATCCACGCCCTGCTGCTCGGCCACGCCCTTCGCGATGCCCACGTCCTTGTCGAGCAGGGCGAGGCGGAAGGTGCGCGGGAAGGCGCGGGAGAGCACGCGCTCCGGGAAGAGGTTCTGGCTGGCGTTGGAGCGCCCGCTGGAGGCGTTGATGACGTCGAGGGCGACGCTGGGCTCGACGCCGGCCTTCCGCAGCGCCAGCAGGCCCTCTGCCGTGCCGATGATGTGCTGGGCGAGCAGGGCGTTGTTCACGGCCTTCACGGCGTCGCCCGCGCCCACGGGGCCGCAGGGCACGATGCGCTTGCCGAAGGCTTCGAGGACCGGGCGGACCCGATCGAGCGTTGCCGCATCACCCCCCACCATCACCGTCAGGGCGCCCGGCGCCGCCCCCATGAC
>JAYQOZ010000021.1:0-531 GCA_038145035.1 Gemmatimonadaceae bacterium
CGTCTGCATCAGCACGATGACCAGGCCGGCGATGGGCTGCTGCAGGGCGATGGCGGTAGCGATGGCCAACATCGCCACCACGTCGGCGGCGAAGGCGCCACGCAACATCCCGCGCGTGGTGCGCCAGACCACCGGCAGCCCGAGCAGCAGCAGGGCGCCGTAGTGCAGCGGGAAGGCGTAGGGCGTGGTGGCCGGGCTCAGGTACAGCAGTCCGCCGCCGACGAGCGAGCCCAGCGTCAGCGCCGGCGGCAGCAGGGCCCGGAGTGGAATCATCGAAAGCAGCAACGCCCCGGCCCGGGTCGCGGGCGCGGGGCGTTCGGGCGCGGATGCGCCGGGCACGGCTTAATGCGTTTCGGCCGCGGGCGTGCTTTCGTGCGCCTCGAACTTCTTGTTCGTGAGGAACACGATCGAAAGGACGACGGCGCCAATGAAGACCGCGCCGATCAGCAGCCCCTTGAAGTAGGCGGCCGTGTCCTTGCCGGTCGTCGGAGCACCAGCAGTCATATGCAGGGGGGAGGGTGGACGGTGGAC
>JAYQOZ010000021.1:541-13866 GCA_038145035.1 Gemmatimonadaceae bacterium
CGACTCCCCCCCTCAAATTGCGGGGGGGGGGGGGGCCGGGGGGCGGGTGGAGGGTCCTACGAGACGCGGACCTTCACCATGTGGTCGTTCTGCGTCAGCTGGGTCATCACGTCGAGGCCGCCGGTGATCTGGCCGAACACCGTGTGCACGCCGTTCAGGTGCCGCGTGTTGGCCTCGCTGAGCACCATGAAGAACTGCGAGCCGCCGGTGTCCTTGCCGGCGTGGGCCATCGAGAGGGCGCCGACCTTGTGGGTCTGCGGGTTGCCCGCGGTCTCGCACTTGATGGTCCAGCCCGGACCACCGGTGCCCGGCGGGCCCTTCGGCGTGCCGCCGATCTTCGCGTTCGGGCAGCCGCCCTGCACGACGAAGTCGGGGATCACCCGGTGGAAACGGATCATGTCGTAGAAGCCGTCGTTGGCGAGCTTCTCGAAATTGGCGACGGTCCCCGGCGCGTCCTTCTCGTGCAACTCGGCCGTGATCGTGCCCTTGTTGGTCTCAAAGGTGGCTGTCTTCATGACGGGAATCTAACGCCTCCGCGGCGGGGAGGAGGCGCTGAACAGGTAATAGCGGGGCACCTTGCATCCGCGTAGGATGGCGGGCTCGAAGGTCCACTGGGCGATGGCCCGGCGAACCCCCGTGGTCAGCCAGGCGCTGGTGGACTCGATCACGGCGAAGGTGGTCATGTCGGCCTTGCCCAGCGTGTCCACCAGGACCTCCACCCTGAGCGACGAGCTGCCGTCGCGGCGCAACGCGCTGCGCGGGACGGGCGTGCGGATCGGCGGCGGATCCATCCGCACCGGCGTCGGCACGCGCTCGACCTCGAGGTGCGGGTCGAGGGCCGCGTCCTCGCGGGCCAGCTCGCAGAGGTCCGCCGGCGGCGCCAGCAGCTGGGCGTTCTTCACCGTCGGGGCGGACGACGAGGCACAGGCGGCCGTACCGAGTGCGAGCAGCGCGCCGGCCAGGGCCAGTTCGAGTCGGGTCATTGCAGCGGGGAAGAGGGACAGATGTCGGCGAGCGCACACTCGCCGCAGCGCGGCTTTCGCGCATCGCAGGTGCGGCGGCCGTGCCAGATCATGAGATGCGAGAGCATGGTCCAGCTCTCACGGGGAAAGAGTGGCATCAGCGCCCGCTCCACCTTCACGGGGTCGGACTCCCGGGTAAGCCCGAGCCGTTGCGACAGGCGCTGGACGTGCGTGTCCACCACCACGCCTTCGTTGATGCCAAAGGCGTTGCCGAGCACGACGTTCGCGGTCTTGCGGCCGATGCCCGGCAGGCCCACGAGCGCGTCCATCACCGCCGGCAGCTCGCCGCCATGGTCATCGACGATGGCATTGGCGAAGCCGGACAGGGACTTGGCCTTGTTCCTGAAGAACCCGGTGCTCTGGATGACCCGCTCGATCTCCCCGCGCGGCGCGGCCGCGAGGGCCTCGGGCGTCGGCCAGCGACGGAAGAGTTCGGGGGTCACCAGGTTCACGCGCTTGTCGGTACACTGCGCGGACAGGATCGTTGCCACCGCGAGCTGGTACGGACTGCGATAGTCGAGCTCGCAGTGCGCGTCGGGGTAGAGCGCCTGCAGCCGGCGATGCAGTTCCGCGGCGTGCGCCTTGAGCGTCGCCCCGCGCCGCGGCCTGGGGGCGCGGCGTCGCCTCGCCGCCGTCATGTCGCGGTGGCTGCGCGCCGACGCGCCGTCGCAAAGGCGACGAAGTTGTCGGCGCTTCGCGTGTTCACCACGTCGTCCGCCCGCAGCCAGGCCTTGCGGGCCATGCCGATGCCCAGCGCCATGTTTTCAAGGCCGTCCACCGAGTGCGCGTCGGGGCCGATCTCGATCTTCGCCCCGTGCGTCCGCGCGAGCTTGGCGAGGCGCCAGTCGAGGTCCAGACGGTGCGGGTCCGCATTCAGCTCCACGGCCACGCCCAGCGCCCCGGCCTTCCCGAGCACGGCGTTCATGTCGATGGCGTAGGGCTCGCGGGTCAGCAGCAGGCGCCCGGTCGGATGCCCCAGCACCGCGATATGCGGATCATCCAGCGCCTTGAGGACGCGCTCGGTCATCTGCGTCTCGTTCATGCCGAAGCGCGAGTGTACCGAGGCAATCACGTAGTCGAAGCGATCCAGCACCGCTGTCGGGTAGTCGATGCGCCCGCAGGGCAGGATGTCCGCCTCGACGCCCTTCAGCACGCGGAAGTCGGTGAAGGTCGCGTTGATGGCGTCGATCTCGTCGTGCTGCGCGGCCAGCGACTCGGCGGTGAGGCCGCCGGCATAGAACGCCGACTGCGAGTGGTCGGAGATGCCGAGGTAGCTCCAGCCTCGCGCCTGGGCCGCGGCCGCCAACTCCGCGATGCTCGCGCCGCCGTCGGAATACTGCGAGTGGCAGTGCAGCACGCCGCGGATCTCGTCCAGCGTGATGAGCCCGGTGAGTTCGCCCTGCTCGGCGGCCTGCGCCTCCCCGAGCCCCTCGCGCAGCTCAGGCGGCAGCCAGGGCAGGCCGATGGCGGCGTAGAGCGCGGGCTCGTCGGCGAGCTCCACCAGGCGTCCGTCGGCATCGCGCAGATGGTGGTCGCCAAGGCTGAGTCCGCGGAGCGTGGCGCGGGCCGCAACCTCCTGCACGTGCGACACCGATCCGGTGGCACGAAACCAGCTGACGACAAACTCGTCGGCCGGGACGCAGTAGAGCTGCAGGCGTACGCCGTCGTCGAAGCGGATCGAGACCGTGCGCGTGCCGCTGCCGACGGAATCCCGGACGCCGGGCGTACGCGCAAATGCCGCCGCGACGCCCTCGGGATCACGCGAGCAGGCGGCGACGATTTCCAGCTCCCGTACGGTCTCACAGTGGCGCCGAACGGCGCCCGCGATCTCCGCGCGCACCACGCCCGGCTGTCGCCGCAGGGCGGCCAGCACGCGCTCGGCCTCGGCCCGGCCGTGCGGCAGCAGGACCTGCGCGCCGGATTCCTTCAGCCAGGCGATGCCGCGCAGCACCTGCTCGGCCGTGCGCTCGCCGAAGCGCGGGAGTCTGGCCAGTCGGCCGTCCCGGGCTGCCGCCTCGAGCTCCTGCAGCGTGTCGATGCCGAGGCCTTCGTGGATGCGGCGGATACGCGAAGGCCCGAGGCCCGGCACGCGCATCATCTCGAACAGGCCCTCGGGCGTGCTCTCGCGCAGGCGGTCCAGCAGTTCGGCATCGCCGTCGTCACGCAGCTGCTCCAGCACCTCGAGCACCTCGGGGGCGAAACGCCGCCTGTCGCGCTTGAGCAGTTCCTTCAGCGGCTTGGGCTCGTCGGAAGCCAGCGAGCGCGCCGCGTCCGAGAACGGGGCGGGCACAGCCGGATCCTCGCCCTGCAGCTCAAGCAGGGCGGCAATCTCGTGCAGAAGATGCGCGGCGGCGCGGGAGTCCATCCCCCGAAAGATGGCCAGTAACGGGGGATTGGTGAAGGAGTTGGTCGGGATTCACCCGACCGCGACGCTACTGCTCCCTGCCGGCGAACTGTGCCAGGTCGTCGATCAGCCTGTGCAGCTGCTGCTGCGTGAGGTCGATCTCCTGCGCGGCGCCGTCCACGTCGAGCAGGCCGGCGCGCATCGAGACCGCGACCTGATTCAGGTAGCGGATCTTGGCGAGGATTTCGTCGGTGTGCCTGCGCAGCCCGACGAAGCGGCGCTTCTCGCTGAGGGCGCGGCGGTGGCGCGCGCGAAGCTCGTCGACGCTGAGCTTGCGGGCCGCCGCGAACACCTCCTCGCGCGATCGACCGGGCAGTGGACCGCGGTCCGGGGTGCCGAGGTCGTCCCAGGCCTCGTCGGCGAACCAGAGGCGGCCCACGAACTCCACGCCGTCGAATGCGATGCGCACCGAGACGTTGTAGCGACGTCCATCGGTCTCGATGGTCGTCACGTGGGGCTGTGTGATCTCAGCGTGTGGTGACATCGACATTAGCCGCGCGGCGGGACAGGGCGTGCCAGAAAGGCCTCGATGGCCTCGAACAGCGCCCGGGCCTGCTCAACATAGGGCACGTGCCCGCAGTCATCCAGATAGACGCCGATGGCGCCTAGGGCCTCCGCTGCCGCCTGGGCCGACGCCAGGGGGATGGGATCCTGCCGGCCGTGCACCACCAGCGACGGGATGCGCAGGCCGCGCAGGGCGGGGATGACGTCGAATGCACCGAGCGACTCCCACACCGACTGCTGCACGCGGCCGGTGACGCGGAACGGCGTGAGGTCCCGCGCCCGCGAGGGGTCCGCGAAGTAGCCGGCCACCGAGAGCTCGAAGGTACGCTGACGATACGCCGCGGGGTCGGCCTCGCGCAGGCCGCTGCCGGCGAGCTGCTCGCGTAGGGCCACGACGGCCGGCCCGGACTGTCGACGCATAAATTCGACCTCGAAGTCCTGCCGCCAGGCGCGCGTCAGGGGTGCCGGACTGATGAGCACCAGGCGCTCCGGCAACGGCCCGGCGCGGCCGGCAGCGGCCTCCACCGCGTACAGCAGCGCAAGCATCGCGCCCCAGGAGTAGCCCACCAGCGTGAGTGGCCCCTCGTGTCGCTCGGCGAGCACGGCGGTGCAATCGTCGACGTGCGTGCGCCAGGTGATGGGTGTGCGGTCGTCCGTCTTGCTCCTGCCGCCGCCACGCTGATCGTAGAAGAGGCAGCGGCGCCGATCGGCCAACTCCAGCATCTGCGGCAGCAGATAGTCGTGATGCGCACCCGGCCCGCCGTGCAGGACGACGAGGTCGCCCTCCGGCTGCGCCGCTGCGTAGCGGCACCAATACAGCGGCAGCGCCGTGCCAGTGGTGTAGCCGTCCTCGGACGGCGGCGGGATCGGTGGCATCAGGGAGAAAGAAAGCTGCGGGCCACGCGTGCGGTATTCACGTGCACGCGAACGGTGTCGAGGATGTCGCGCCCGTAGCCACCGGCAATGGCGATGGCGACCGGCACGCCGACGGCGCGACAGGCCTCGAGCACCAGGGCATCGCGGCGCATCAGGCCGTTGAAGGTGAGGCCCAGCCGCCCCAGCGTGTCGCCCTCGTGCGGATCGGCGCCCGCGAGGTAGAACACGAGGTCGGCACGCGCGGCGGCGAGCACCTGCGGCAGCGCGTCGGCGAGCCGTTCGAGGTATTCGGTGTCCTGCGTGCCGTCCTCGAGTTCCACATCCAGTCGGCCCGCGACCTTCCGGAACGGATAGTTCCGCCGGCCGTGCATGGAGAACGTGAAGGTATCGGCGTCGCCGGCGAAGATCGCATGCGTGCCATTGCCCTGGTGCACGTCGAGGTCCACCACCGCCGCACGGGTGATGCGTCCCCGCGCCCGCAGTGCGCGGACCGCGATGGCCACGTCATTGAGCACACAGAAGCCCTCGCCGTGCGAGGCGAAGGCGTGGTGTGTGCCGCCGGCAAGGTTCATCGCGATGCCGGCGTCCAGCGCGTGCGCGGCTGCCTCCAGCGTCCCGCCCGCGGCGCGAAACGAGCGCTCCACCAGTCCCGGCGACCACGGAAACCCGAGCGCGCGCTGCTCGGCCGCCGGCATCGTCCCGTCGACGAGCCGCTCGACGTAGGCCGGTTCATGCACACGCCGCACGTCCTCAAGCGCTGCGCGTTGGGGATCGTGCAGCTGTGCCGTCCCCACCACGCCCTCAGCCACGACGGCATCGCGCAGCAGGGCGTACTTGGCAATCGGAAAGCGATGGCCGTCGGGCAGCGCGATGACGTACCGCGCCGAGGACCAGGCGTGCAGCGACATCGGTCTAGCGGAGGACGCTGCCCTCGCCGCGATACACGACGCCGCCCTTCATCACGAAGCTCGGACGTTCGAGCGCGGTGACGTCGCGAAGCGGATCGCCGGGCACGGCGACGAGGTCGGCCAGCCGGCCGACGGCAATCGTGCCGACGCGGTCCTGCCAGCCCAGCAGTTCCGCCGCGGTGCTGGTGCCCGCGACGATGGCTTCCATCGGCGTCAGGCCGCCCCACTCGACCATGAGCGTGAACTCGTGGCCGTTCTGGCCGTGCGCGCCGACGCCGGCGTCAGTGCCGAGGGCGATGCGCACGCCGGCGGCCTTGGCGATCCTGATGGAGTTTCGCATGGCCGAACCCGCGGCGCGCGCCTTCACGGCCACAAGTGGCGGCATCCGACCGGCGTCGGCGAGACGGAGGACGGCCTCGCCGGCCATCAGGGTGGGCACCAGCATCGTGCCGCGCTGCGTCATCATCCGCGCCCCGTCCTCGTCGAGGAAGGAGCCGTGCTCGATGCTGGCCACGCCGGCCTGCACCGCGAGCTTGATGCCCGCCGTGCCGTGCGCGTGCGCGGCGACCTTGCGGCCCAGCGTGCGTGCCTCGCTGACCATCACGCTGAGTTCCTCGAGCGAGTACTGCGAGGCGCCCACCGACTGCGTTCCGCCGCTCAGCACGCCGGCCGTGGCACAGGTCTTGATCACGTCGGCGCCGTATTTCACCTGGTAGCGCACGGCGCGGCGCACCTCGTCCGCGCCGTCGGCGATGCCGGTCTCCGGCGTCCCGTCGATCAGGCCCGGCGTGTAGTTGTTCTCGTCGCAGTGGCCGCCGGTGATGCCCAGTGCGTGACCGGCCGTCTGGATGCGCGGCCCCGGCACGTAGCCACCGTCGATGGCGTTGCGGAGGCCCAGGTCCTCGAAGCGCAGCGCGCCGACCATGCGCACGCTGGTGAAGCCGGCCAACAGGGTCCGGCGCGCGTGCTCGACGCCGAGCGCGGCCTGAAAGCCGGGGTAGTCGGTCACGTTGCCCTGGAAGACGCCGGGGTCGTCGAACTCGCGCCCCATGAGGTGCACGTGCATGTCAATGAAGCCCGGCAGCAGCGTCACGTCGCCGAGGTCCATGCGGCGTGCGTCGGCGGGCACGCGGACGCTGGACTCCGGGCCCACCGCCACAATCCGGTCGTCGGTGACGACGACGAGGCCGTTCTGGATCGTCGCGGTGCCGGTCCCGTCGATGATGCGGGCGGCGCGGATGGCGACCGTGCCGGTGCCGGCGGCCGGGAGGCGCTGCGCCTCCGATGGGATGCTGATGAAGAGCAGGGCCGCAACCAGGACTCGACGCATGGGATCGTGACTTGAGGTGGGGCGGGCGAGATAGTAGCCGCCGTGCGTGCCGGGTATGTTACGCCTGTGCCCCAGGGCACACCAGCGACCATGACGGAGCCTTCAGTGGAGTCCCTTGCCGGTCAGTTCGCGCGTCTCGTGGCCGATGTGGCCGCGCGACCGGCGGCGCTCGTCGAGCACCGCGCGACAATCCGGATGTTGGTGAGGCGCCTGCAGCAGGAGCCGTTCACCCTCGAGGTCGGCGGCGACTCCAGCGACGACGCGGTGGACCGGACGCTGGCGTCGTTGCAGGCCCGGTGTGCGGCGTACGGCGTCGAGTCATTCTCGATGACGAGCAAGGCCGCAGAAGCCGATGTGCTGGACCTCGCGCGCCTGCTGGCCACGGAGCCGACCCAGGCGGATCCCGTAGCGTTCTTTGCCGCACGTGCGAGCGCAATCGACGCGCGTGGCATTCCGCGGAAGCTTCGGTCGCGCAGTACGGCGACGGCACCCGATGACACGGCGCCGATCATCGAGTCGGCGTCGGCCCCGATTGTCGAGGCATCCTCGACGCCACGCGGCACCCCGCGTGGGAACGGGCGCCTCTCCGGAGCGCCGGAGGACGTCGAACTCGCGCCGGACCTCCGGTCGGAGCGCCTCGGAGAGGCGCTCAGAGTTCCCGACGCCGCCAACCCTCACATCGCCGCGTTGCTGGCACAGCTGCAGGACGCCGAGGAGATCGCGCTGGTGACGGAGCCGCTGCGCGAGCTCGCGGACGCCGCGGACCTCGCGTTCCGTACCGGCCGCGTCGATGACCTGCTCGATGCGATGGCCGGCCTCGTGGCCATCGAGTACGCGCAGCAGGAGCGCGATGCCTCGGATGAGCGCCGTCGCGAGTTCGGCCGGGCGGTACGCCGCCTCGCGCCGCCGCTCATCCTCAGGCAGCTGGCCGTCCTGCGGCACCGCCTCGGAGCCGACGCTACCGCCGCCGCTCGGCTGCAGGCGCTGCTCGATCGCTATGGTACCGATGGTGCCGAGGCGCTCATCGACGAGTGGGCCACCGCGGCGAATCCCGCGAGTCGCGCCATCTGCCTTGAGGCGCTGCAGGGACTTCGCCGAACCCACGACGCGCTCTTCGACCTCGTGCGCGACGTGGACGACGCCACCGTGCGCGTGGCGACGCGGCTGCTGGGTGCGCTTGCCGATGCCCGCGCCGAGTCCATGCTGCTGGAACTGCTGCGCCACCCGAAGGAGCTGGTGCGTCGTGACGTGGTGGCGGCCCTGGAGCCGCTGACGAGCGTCGCCGCGCTCGACGCGCTTGGCGTCGCCCTGGTGGACGACGCGCCGCTGGTGCGCCTGCGCGCCGTGCACGCATTGGCCGCGCGTGGCGAGGCCGCCCTGCCGAACCTGCTGCCGCTACTCGACCGCGAGGACGATCCGGAAGTGCTTGCCGCCGCCGTGATGGCGCTTGCCGCCATTGGCACGCCGGACTGCGTGCAGGCGCTGGTTCGCGTGGCCTACGGCGAGAGCGCACACCCACGGAAGCGCCTCGCGGAGTATCGACTGCAGGCCTGTCGCGCGCTGGTGCTCATCCGCACGCCGCAGGCGATGGCGGCGGTCCAGGGCCTGCGCGACGACCGCGACCGGGACGTGCGCAGCGGCGCCGTCCGTCTGGTCGCGCAGGCCGCACGCCGCAGCACGATCTCGATGCGCGCCGTCAGCGCGCCGTAAAGTCCGTCCCCGCGGTGACGGCGCGGCAGGCCGCGGCGATCAGCGTCGCCGCGTGGTCGAGATCCACCAGGCTCACCATCTCGTTTGGCGAATGCATGTAGCGGTTCGGCACCGAGAGCAGGGCCGTCGCCACCCCCTGCCGCGCCAGATGGATGGCATCCGCGTCCGTGCTGGTCTCGCGGCCTGCCGCGTGCAGCGTGAACGGGATGCGCAGCGACTCGGCCGTGTCGCGGAGGACGCGGAACGCCACGGGCGAGACCACCGAGCCTCGGGTCAGTACCGGGCCGCTGCCGAGCGGCGAGTGGCCCAGTTCCTTCTTCTCCACGCCGGGATGGTCGGTGGCAAAGGTCACGTCCACCACCACGGCCATCGCCGGGCCCACCCGCTCGGCGCCCACCAGCGCGCCGCCGCCGCGGTAGGCAATCTCCTCCTGTGTCGTCGCCACCGCGACCACGCGGGCATCGCCAGGCTCCGCCGCGTAGCGCCGCAGGGCCTCGAGCACCACGAAGGCGCCGATGCGGTCGTCGATGGAGCGGGAGACGATGCGATCGTTCGGGAACTCGATGACGCGCTGGTCGATCACCCCCGCGTCGCCGATCGCCAGCACCGCCTCGGCCTGCGCGCGCGTCGTGGCGCCGATGTCCACCCAGAGGTCGGTCATCTTCGACGCCTTGTCACGCTCCTCCTGCTTCATCAGGTGGATGGGCTTCTTGCCGATGGCGCCCAGCACCTCACCGTCGCGGCCCTGGAAGCGAATGCGCTGCGCCACCAGCACCTGCGGATCCCATCCGCCGATGGGCGCGATGTACACGAAGCCGTCGTCGTCGATGTAGGTCACGATCACACCGATCTCGTCGATGTGGCCCGCCAGCATGATCGTCGGACTGCCGCCCGGGTTCACCACCGCCATCGAGTTGCCGTGCACGTCCGCGCTGACCTCGGCCGCAAAGGTCGCCGCCTCGTCGCGCCAGACCTTGGCGGCAGCAGCCTCGTAACCGGAGGGGCCGGGGGTGTCGAGCAGGGTCTTGAGGAAGTGGACGGCGGTGGGTTTGAGCATGGGTCGGGTGGCTAGTGTCGGGCCGCGGCGGCCGACACGGGGCGCGCAAAGGACGGGTCCACGGGAGAGAACAGCGACGGGTTGAACAGGCGGGCCATCACATCGATGCCATCCACCACGCGCGGGCCTGGGCGGCTTACCAGCGCATTGGCGTCGAGCGCAAAAACCTCACGGCCGGCGGCCCAGGCCCACCCGGGCAAGGCGAGCAGCCGCTCGGCCTCGGCCACCGATGCCTCGAGATCATAGCCACAGGGTGCGATGAGCACGATTTCCGGATCCGCGGCGCGGACAGCGTCGAGCTCCACCATGACCGAGTGTTCCCCGGCGCGGGCGAGCACGTCGACGCCACCGGCGCGCTTCACCATCTCCGGCACCCAGTGGCCGGCCGCATAGATCGGCTTACCCCACTCGATCACCGCCACGCGCGGACGCGGTGCCCTGGCGGCCTTCAGCGTCTCGTGTACCAGGCGCATGCGGGCCCGCGCTCCGGCCAGCAGTTCCTCGGCCTCGTCGTCGGCGCCCAGCGCCTCGGCGGCGCGCGCGATGTCCACCAGCACGCCGTCGAGCGTAGTGGCACTCAGCGACACCACGCGTGGCGAAGGCTCGAGCCTGGCCGCAAGGGCCCGAACGTCGGTCTCGGGCACCGCGCAGACATCGCAGAGCGCCTGTGTGAGAATCAGGTCCGGCTTCAGGGCGCGAATGCGCTCCTCGAGCAGGGTGTAGAGCGGTATGCCGGTGCTGACCAGTCCGCGCACCTGCGCGTCCACCGCGCCGGGGGCGGCGTCGGTATCCACGGCCGTGGTCGTCACGCGCACGCGCGAGGCCACCACGGCGGGATGATCGCAGGCGTGGGTGACCCCGACCAGCGCGTCCATCGCCCCGAGCGCGGCGACGATCTCGGTCGCGCTCGGCAGCAGGGAGACGACCCGCATCAGGCGCGCTCGCGCGGGACCGGCAGCACCACGAGGGCGAACACGAAGGCGGTCATCCCGAGCGCCAGCGAGCTCACCGGACCGCCGGCGTAGTGGAGCACGATCCCGAGCAGGGCCACGCCTTCCCCGAAGGACCAGCCCACCAAGGTGAGCAGGCCCTTCTTCGCCGGCGCCCCGGCCTCGACCTTCGGCTTGAGGAAGATGGCGGCCAACGCCGCACAGCCGACCAGCACCCAGAGGAGATAGCGCAGCATCTCCATCGGCAGTGCGGGCATGACGTTCGCGATGCCCGTGGAGCGCTGGTAGAGCGCAATGCCCGCGAATGTGAAGACACCGACGATCAACCCGATGCGGATGATGAACAGCTGGCGGGAGGGCATGGCCTACTTCCGCTCGTAGACCATGGCACCCCCGACCCAGGTCGAGAGCACCTGCGTCTTCAGGATGTCCAGCGTGGGCACGCGCATAATGTCCTGGTCAAGCACGACAAAGTCGGCACGCTTGCCGGGCGTCAGCGACCCGAGTTCGGCTTCCTGGAAGGCTGAGTAGGCCGGCCACATCGTCATCGAGAGCAGGGCCTCCTCACGCGTCATCCGCTGCTCCGGGAACCAGCCACCCGCCGGCCAGCCGTTCGTATCCTGACGTGCGACGGAGGCGTTGAAGGAGAACAGCGGGTTCACGTACTCGACCGGGAAGTCCGACCCATTGGGAATCACCACATTGGTGGCCAGCAGCGAACGCCAGGCGTAGGCACCGCGCAGGCGCGTCTCGCCGAGCCGGTTGCCGGCCCAATACATGTCGCTGGTCTGGTGCGAGGCCTGCATGGACGGAATCACGCCGAGCTGCGCAAAGCGTGGGATGTCGTCGGCATGCAGGATCTGCGCGTGCTCCACCCGGAAGCGATGGTCCGCGGTGGGACGGGCCGTGAGGGCCGCCGCGTACGCATCGAGCACCAGCCGATTGCCGCGGTCGCCGATGGCGTGCGTGTTGATCTGGAAGCCGGCCTCCAGCCCGCGACCTGCCACCTCGCGGATGTGCTCGGGCGCGGACACGAGCAATCCGGACGTGCGCGCATCATCGCCATAGGGCTCGAGCAGCGCCGCACCCCGCGAACCCAGCGCCCCGTCCTGGTAGAGCTTCACGCTCCGCACCCAGAGCATGCCGTCATAGCCGGCGATCAGCGGGCCGCGCCTGAACCAGGCGTCCACCGTCGGCGCGTGGTCCGAGATCATTGCGTAGAGGCGGATGTTCAGCGCGCCCTCGCGGCCCAGCTCCTCGTACAGCTCGAGCACCTGCGCCGAGGCGCCGGCATCGTGCACGCCGGTGAGGCCGAAGCGGTGCATCTCCTCGATGGCGGCCGTGATGGCCGCCTTGGTCGACGCGCGGGTGGGTGCCGGGATGACGCGCTGCACCAGACCCTGGGCGCGATCGATGAACACGCCGATGGGCTCGCCGCGCTCGTCCTTGATGACCTCGCCCCCCTCGGGGTTCCGCGTGGCCCGCGTGACGGCAGCAAGCTGCATGGCCGCGGCGTTGGCCAGCCCCGCGTGCCCGTCCACGCGCGTCAACAGCACGGGATGGTCCGGCACCGCCCGCGACAGCGCCTCGTGGGAGGGCCAGCGCGTGTCGCCCCAGTCGTTCTGGTCCCAGCCGCGGCCGAGGATCCACTGGCCCTTGGGGGTCACGCGCGCGCGCTCCACCACGCGCGCAATGACCTCGTCGTAGGAGCGCGTGTCCATCACGTCCACGTTCTGCAGCCGCTGTCCGAGGCCGGCGACGTGCGCGTGCGCGTCGGTCATGCCCGGGATTACCGCGCGGCCGCCGAGGTCCAGCGTCCGGGTCGACGGCCCGCCCAGGGCCAGGGCGCCTGCGGCGTTGCCGGCGAAAATGAGGCGACCGCCGCGCACGGCGATTGCCTCGACAATGGGCCGGTTCTGGTCTGCCGTATAGATGCGGGCATTGGTGACGATGAGGTCGGCGGGCGCGGCTGCTGGCGCCTGGGCCTGCAGCGGCTGCGCAACGAGGGTAGCGACGGCAGCGAGGACGCGAAGCGAACGGGGCATGGGGGACCGAAGAGGCGAGGGAAGGGGGCTCGCCGGAGTTTGGCCGCGTCGCGGGGCGAATGCCAGTCTGGGGCACGTGGCGGCGGGCCGGCGGCGATGGTTCCTTTTGGCCATGCGAACCGGATTGAGGGCCGCCACATGGCAACGGTAGTCGTGGCCGGGCTGGGTGCCGCCGGCGCGGCCGCGGCCTGGCGACTGGCCTCCGCCGGCCACCGGGTGATCGGGCTCGACCCCTGGCAGCCGCCACATCCGTACGGCTCCTCCCACGGCGATACGCGGGTCACGCGAACGACCGCCTGGGAGGGCGCGGAGTATGTGCCGCTCGCGGCGCGGGCCCACGAGCTCTGGGACCAGCTCGAGCACCGCGGCGGCCAGGGACTGCGTGAGCGCCGCGGGGTGCTCTTCGTCGGCAGGGCGGAGGAAACCATTATCGCCCGCCCGCCCGCGGCCGGCGTTGCGTCCGGTGTCGCGGCCCGCGAGCTCAGCGCGCACGACGTGGCGGCGGCAGTCCCGGGACTC
>JAYQOZ010000022.1:0-774 GCA_038145035.1 Gemmatimonadaceae bacterium
TCCGCGAGCGCCAACACCTGCTTGAACACGCGCGTGACCTGGTCGGGATGCCCCACCCCGATCGTGTCCGCGATCGATAGCTCATCCACACCCAGCTCGAGCAGCGACGCCGACACCCGAGCCACGGCCTCGGGCGCAATCTCACCTTCGTACGGACAGCCCAGCGCACAGGACACCGTGCCGCGCACGTGCAGGCCCGCGGCCTTCGCCTGCGCCACCACCGGCCGGAACCGCTCGAGCGACTCTGCAATCGAACAGTTGATGTTCTTCTGCGAAAACGTCTCGCTCGCCGCCCCGAACACCACGATGCCATCGGGTCGCGTCGGCAGTGCACGGTCGTAGCCGCGCTCGTTCGGCACCAGCACAGTGTAGCGCGTCCCCGGCCGCCGGGTGATGCCCGCCATCACCTGCTCGGCATCGGCCAGCTGCGGGATTGCCTTCGGCGATACGAAGCTCGTCACCTCGACCACCGGCACTCCGGCGGCGGACAGGCGGTCCACGAGCGCGATCTTCGCGTCCGTCGGCACGACGGCCTTCTCGTTCTGCAGGCCGTCGCGCGGGGAGACGTCGACGATGGTGACGTGGTGCGTGGAGGTCACGGGTCGCGGAGGAAGGGAGGGTCTGTCATAATGTAGGCACGCCGCCGCGGGATTCGCCCGTGTCGCGCGGGCCCCGCGCCTCGGCCGCACCGGACTCCCACGCCACACGTTGACACTGGTCACGCGCTTTGCGCCCGCCCCGCCGGGCCACCGGCATCTGGGCCATCTCGTGAAT
>JAYQOZ010000022.1:784-13768 GCA_038145035.1 Gemmatimonadaceae bacterium
CGTGAATGCCGTCTGGGTCTGGGGCTACGCCCGTGCCCGCGGTGGTCGCGTGCTGCTGCGACTCGAGGACCACGACCGCGGTCGCTGCCGCCCGGAGTATGAGGCGTCGATCCTCGACGACCTCGACTGGCTCGGCCTCGTCCCGGACGGCATCTCTACGGAAGACTTCCGCCGCGGTCCCCAGCCACAGCGCCAGAGCGACAACCTCGCGCGCTACGCCGAGGTGCTCGGGCAGCTCGAGGCCGCGGGACGCGCCTATCCCTGCGTCTGCTCCCGCGCTGAGATCGCGCGCGCCAACGCGCTCGCCGGTCAGCCGGATCGCGAGGGCGATGAGCAGCGCTATCCGGGCACCTGTCGTGATCGGCGCATCGATCCCTCGAGCACGACCGCGCGTCGGCTGCTCGTCCACGAGAGCGATCTCGAGACGTTCGATGACCTCCGGCTCGGCCCGCAGACGCAGGACCCGCCCTCGCAATGCGGCGACTTCCTCCTGCGCGACCGACACGGCAACTACACCTACCAGCTTGCCGTCGTCGTGGACGACTGGGACCAAGGCGTGACGCAGGTCATACGCGGCGAGGACCTGCTTGACTCCACCGGACGTCAGCTGCGCCTCGGCCGCCTGATCGGGTGCTCGACCCCGCCAGGTTTCCTGCACCATCCGCTGATTCGCAACGCGGACGGCCGCAAGCTCAGCAAGGCCGCCGGCGATACCGGCATCGGCGAGCTGCGCGCCGGCGGCGCAGCCGCTGCCGAGCTGCTCGGGCGCGCCGCGGCAATGGGCGGACTCCCGCACGACGGCACTGCGCTGGACGCCGCGGCGCTGGCCTCACTCTTCGCCAGCTCCCCGTGACGCTTCCGCTCGCCGCGCTCGTCGGGTTCCTGCTGCTCCAGGTCGCCATCGGTGTCTGGGTCTCGCGCCGCATCGCCACCGAGGACGACTACCTCCTCGGCGGGCGTCGGTTCGGCTACCTGCTCGGCACCTTTTCGATCTTCGCCACCTGGTTCGGCGCCGAGACGGTGATTGGCTCCGCCGGCGAGGTCTACGCCGGTGGGCTTTCGCTCGCGAATGCTGAGCCCTTTGGCTACGCCCTCTGCCTGATCCTGATGGGCGCGCTGCTCGCGAAGCCCCTGTGGAACCGCGGGCTCACGACCCTGGCCGACCTCTACCGGGCTCGTTTCGGCGTCGGGGTGGAACGGCTCGCGGCGGTCGTACTCATCCCCACGTCCCTGTTGTGGGCGGCAGCGCAGGTACGCGCCTTCGGCTTGGTGATCGCCCTGGTCGGAGACGTGGACATCCGCCTCGGCGTGGGCGCCGCGGCGGTGTTCACCATCGCGTATACGACCGTCGGAGGACTGCTCGCCGACGCCGTCACCGACGTGCTTCAGGGCATCGTGCTGTCCGTCGGTCTGCTCGTCCTGCTCGTACTCGTCGTGTCGCACATCGGGGGTCCGGGTGAGGCGTGGAGCACGCTCGCATCCGGTACGAACATCAAGCTCATCCCCCCGGACGGGGGGCCCTGGTACGAAACGCTTGAAGCCTGGGCGATTCCGGTCTGCGGGTCACTCGTGGCCACGGAAGTCATCGGGCGCGTGATTGCCGCGCGCAGCCCCACGGTGGCACAACGCAGCAGCATCGGCGCCGGCCTGCTGTACCTCGCCGTAGGCTGCATTCCGGTCGTGATCGCGCTGCTGGCCAGCGCACGGATGGGACCGATTGCCGACGCGGAGCAAGTCCTCCCGACGGTCGCCCGCACGCTGCTCTCCCCGGTGGCCTTCGCCGTGTTCGCGGCCGGCCTGGTCTCTGCGATTCTGTCGACGGTGGACTCCACGCTGCTCGTCGCCTCCGGTCTCCTCAGCCACAACCTCGTGATTCCCGCGATGGACATCACGGGTGAACGCCAGAAGGTGCGCGCGGCCCGCGCCGGCGTCATCGGATTCGGCATCCTGGCGTACGGCCTCGCCGCCACCGCCGACGGCGTGCTCGGCCTCGTGGAGCAGGCCTCGGCCTTCGGCAGCGCCGGCATCCTCGTGACCACGCTCTTCGCGCTGTTCACCAGGCTGGGCTCGCCACGCACGGCGGCGATGACACTCATCGCCGCGCTGGTCGTCTATGTCGGGGGCGTCGCCGGCGGCCTCGCCACGCCATTCCTCGCGTCGCGCGGCGCGGCCCTTCTCACCTGGAGCATTGGATGCGTGACGGATTCCGCGGCGTCCTGATCGGCGCCGCCTTCCTGATGGCCACCTCGGCCGTCGGGCCAGGCTTCCTGACGCAGACGGCCGTGTTCACCGAGCGGTTGGGGGCGAGCTTTGGCTTCGCCATCGTCGTGAGCATCGTCATCGACCTCGTGGCGCAGCTCAACATCTGGCGCGTGCTCACCGTGAGCGGCCGGCGCGCGCAGGACGTCGCCAACGAGGTCGCGCCGGGACTTGGCACGGTGCTCGCGGTGCTGGTGGCGCTTGGCGGTCTCGCGTTCAACATCGGCAACCTCGCCGGGGCCGGGCTTGGCCTCAACGTGGTGTTCGGATGGCCGGTCGGTGTGGGTGCCACGCTCAGCGCCGGGGTCGCCATCACGCTGTTCGTCGTGAAGGAGGCCGGTCGTGCGATGGATCGCTTCGCGTTGCTGCTGGGCGTGCTGCTGGTCGGCCTCACCTGGTACGTGGCCTTCGCCTCGATGCCACCGCTTGGCGAGGCCCTGCAGCGCAGCATGATGCCCGAGCGGATGGACCTGCTCGCCATCGTCACCATCGTGGGCGGCACGGTCGGCGGCTACATCACCTTCGCCGGTGCGCACCGCCTCATCGATGCGGGCGTGTCCGGCACCGAGCACCTGCGCAAGGTGACGCAGTCGGCCCTCTGGGCCATCGGCGTGGCGTCGCTGATGCGCATCGTGCTGTTCCTCGCGGCGCTGGGCATCGTGAGCCGCGGCATCACCCTTGATCCGGCCAATCCGCCGGCCAGCGTCTTCCGGCACGCCACCGGCGAGATCGGCTATCGGGTGTTCGGCGTCGTGATGTGGAGCGCGGCCATCACCTCGGTGGTCGGCGCGGCCTACACCTCCGTGAGCTTTCTGCGCGGCCTGCACGCGTCCATCGACGCACGCTGGCCCCGGCTCGTGATCCTGTTCATCGTACTCTCCGCGGCCTGCTTCCTGTTCATTGGGCGTCCGGTGCGCACGCTGGTGCTGGTCGGCGCGCTGAACGGCCTGATCCTGCCCATGGCGCTTGGCACGATGCTCATCGCCTCGGGCAAGGCACGCATCGTCGGGGACTATCGTCACCCGGCGTTGCTCTCCCTGAGCGGCGCGGTGGTCGCGCTGGCCATGGCGGCGGCGGGTGCCTTCGTCCTCTGGCGGGACCTCCCGGCACTGATGCGCTGACCGACGGGCCGCACATTGGCCGTCCGGGGCCTGTCGCGGTAGCTTCTGCATCCATCCCTCGCACCGGAGCAGCGATGTCCGTCTCTCGTCGTTCATTCGTTCGCGCACTCGGCATCGGCAGTGCCGGCGCCCTGGCGGCCCCGCAGTGGATTGGCGCGCGCGGGCTCGAGGCCGCCACGGCCAACCCGGCCGACGCCGCCTGGATCGTGCAGCAGAATGCCGTGATCCGGCTCATGAGCAACGAGAACCCGAACGGGCCGGTGCCGGCCGCGATCCGCGCGATGCAGGCCTCGTTCCACGAGGCCGCCTGGTATCCGGCCGCTCTGGAAGGGCGCGTGGTCGAGGCGCTGTCGAAGGCCAACGACGTGCCGGCCGAGCAGATCATGCTGGGCTCCGGCTCCGGCGAGATCCTGAAGGTCGCAGTCGAGACCTTCTGTTCGTCGAGCCGGCCGCTGGTGGCGGCGCATCCGACCTTCGAGACCTGCGGCGCGGTGGCACGCACCCTCGGCTACCCGGTGCGTGAGGTCCCGCTCGACGCGCAGCTGCGCATTGACCTCGACGGCATGGCGCGGCAGGCACGGGGCGCCGGCCTGGTCTTCCTCTGCAACCCGAACAATCCCACGGGACACGTCCACGGCAAGATGGCGGTGGAGCGCTTCGTGCGAAGCGTGCTGGATGCCGATCCAGAGGTGACCGTGCTCATCGACGAGGCGTATCATGAGTTCGTGGACGACCCCGGCTATGCCTCGATGCTCCCGATGGTCGCGCGAGAGCCGCGCGTCTTTGTCTCGCGCACCTTCTCGAAGATCTATGGCCTGGCGGGACTCCGCGTCGGCTATGCCTTCGGGCAACCCGCCACGCTCGAGCGCATGCGCAGCCTGCGGGTGAGCAACGGTGTCGGGGCGCTGGCCTCGGCGGCGGCGGTCGCCGCAATCGCCGACACGGCGCAGACGCGAAAGGAGCAGCAGGAAAGCTGGGCCGCGCGGGCCTACACGACCAAGTTCTTCAAGGACGCCGGGTACGATGTCGTGCCATCGCAGACGAACTTCATCCTCGTGAACATCCGCCGCGACACACGCGACTTCCGCGATGCCTGCATGCGGCAGGGCGTGGCAGTGGGACGTCCATTCCCGCCCCTGCTCCAACACTCGCGCATCTCCATCGGCACGATGGACGAGATGCGGCGCGCCACCGACGTCTTCCAGCGCGTCCTGGGCTGACGCGCCCGGACGCGGTCAGCCCGTCGTGGGTGGCGGGCTGGCCGGCACGGCGGCGATCCCCGCTCGCGGCGTTCCGCGTCCCTGCTCCTCGGGCGCCGTCTCCGGGAACGCCGCCAGCGCGCGGGTGAAGATCGGGCCGAACAGCCGCCCGTCCCGCATCGACACGAAGAACGCCGTGAGCGTGATGCTCACGAGCACGATGGCGTAGACACCGGATTGGATCAGGTCCGCGCCCGGCAGCCCGCGCTCCAACGGCAGTCCGGCCAGCACGGCCGAGGCCAGTCCCTTCGGAATAATCACCGCGACAACCGCCGCTTCCTTGAGCGAGATGGTCTTGGGCAGCAGCGCCGGCAGCATGAAGAGGCGTATGCCCGTGAGGATCAGCATCAGGGCCACCGCCAGCGCGAAGAGCTGCGCATCGCTGAAACGCATCGAGATGCCGAGATACACGAAGAAGAAGGTCTTCAGGAGGAAGACGATTTCCTTGTAGAAGTCCGACTCGACCGGCGTCACGCCGGAAAATCCGCGCCCCTTGAAGAAGCGCGAGAGCCCGAAGTACTCGTGGTTGGAGAGCGTGATGCCATAGGCCAGCACCGCGATCGCCCCGGCAAAGCCGAGCAGCTCAGCCAGGCCGTAGAGCACGAAGGCGGAGGCCAGCGTGGTGAAGATCGTGGTGGGGAACTCGCGCACCTTCTCCCAGATCAGCAGCCAGCCGATGCCGCCGCCCACGCCGATCACCGCCGCGAACACCAGCGACGACAGCGTCTGCCCCAGCATGCGGCCGATGTCCATCTCGCCCTGCAGCCCGGCATTGAGCAGCGCGAAGGTGAACACGATGCTTGTCACGTCGGTCACCGCCGACTCGAGGATCATCACCGTGCCGGCCCGCTCGCGGGTCCTCAGCACCTTCACCATCGGGATGACCACGGCCGCCGAGGTGCCGGACGCGATGGTGCCGAGCAGGAAAGCACTGAGCCAGGGCATCTCGAGCAGGGTACCCGCCACCACGCCGACGATGAGGATCGTGAGCAGCGAGGTCGCCACGGTGACCTGGAGCGTGCTCCGTGCCGAGCGGGCGATGTCGCTCAGGTTCAGCGTGGTACCGCTCTCGAACAGGATCACGGCCAGCGCCACGGTGGTGAGCACGCTGCCCACCTGGCCGAAGGACTCCGGCGTCGTCCACTTGAGCAGCGGGCCCGCGATGATGCCGAGGATCATCAGCACCAGCACGTCCGGGACCCGCGACCGGTCGAACGTGTTCGACAGGAAGTGGGCCAGGAAGTACAGCAGGCCGAGGACGAGGATGGTACTGGCCACGGATCAGTCGGAGGGGGAGGTGGCGCGCGCGGCCGGGAGCGGCTGCAGGCCGAAGGACGGATTACGCCGGTGCGAGAAGATCAGGTTGGTCTCGAGATGCGCCACCTCAGCCCGGCCCGTGAAGGCGGAGAGCACGAACTCGCGGAGATGCTCCGCATCCCGCACGGCCACGTGCACGAGGTAGTCGTTCGCCCCTGCAAGATGATACCAGCCTCGCACCTCTGGTAGCGTCTGCAGGCTGCGCTCGAAGGCGACGATGGTGTTGCGGGCGTGCTTCTCGAGCCGCACGGCGACCATCGCCTCGAGCGTCACGCCGAAGGCGCGGGCGTCCACGTCGGCGTGGTAGCCCTGGAGCACGCCGACGCGCTCAAGCCGACGCACCCGACTCAGGCAGGAGGAGGGCGCCAACCCGATCTTGGCCGCGAGCTCCTTGTTGGAGAGCCGCGCATCGTGTTGCAGATGCGCCAGAATAGCGAAGTCCGTTCTGTCCAGTGCGGTAAAATTATCCATTTACAGAATAATATACTGCAATTGTCGATTTCTATCGATGTTCAGTGAGAATTGTCTTCGACCCGCCGCACATGGAGCGATCGATGGACACCCCGACCTTTGCCACCCGAGCCGTCCACGCTGGCCGCGAGGATTTTGTGGAGCTGGGCGTCCACGCCCCGCCGCTCGACCTGAGCTCGACGTATCCGACGCCGGATCTGGACGCCGCGGCCCAGGCCTTCGATGCACTCGTCGCCGGCGACGCACCGCCCAGCGGCTCATACGTCTACCAGCGGCTGTTCAATCCCACGGTGAACCGATTCGAGCGCGCGATGGCCTCGCTCGAGGGCGCCGAGGACGCGGCGGCCTTCGCGTCCGGCATGGCCGCCCTCACCGCCGTGTTCCTCGCCGCGAAGTCTCGCGGGACGCACGTCGTCGCGACGCGACCCATCTACGGAACGAGCGATCACCTGCTCGAGTCCGGCCTGCTCGGCCTCTCGGTCACCTGGGCGTCCCAGGATGGCATCGCGGAGGCCATCCGCCCTGACACGGCGCTGGTCCTGATCGAGACGCCGGCGAACCCAACGCTCGACCTCGTCGACATCGGGCACGTGGTGCGGCAGGCGGGAGAGGTTCCGGTGGTCGTCGACTCCACGTTCGCCACGCCGGTGCTGCAGCGGCCCCTCGAATGCGGTGCCGCGCTGGTGCTGCACTCGGGCACCAAGTTCCTCGGCGGCCACGGTGACGTCATCGCCGGCGTCGTCGCCGGCTCGCACGCCCTCGTGCGCGACCTCAAACACCTGCGCGCCGCCACCGGCGGCCTGCTGCACCCGTTGTCGGCCTATCTGCTGCACCGTGGCCTCCCGACCCTCGAACTCCGCGTGCTCCGCGCGCAGGGCACGGCGCAGGTGCTGGCCGAGCGCCTGGCCGAGGATCGTCGCGTGCGGAGCATCCACTTCCCGGGGCTGCCGGCGCAGGATCCGCGCGGCCTCGTCGGCACGCAGATGTCCGGCCCAGGCTCGGTGCTGAGCTTTGAGATCAACAGCGACGATCCGGCCGTCATGCAGGGGTTCATCTCGGGACTGCAGGTCATCACCCCGGCGGTGAGCCTCGGCTCCACCGACACGCTCATCCAGCCACCCGCAGCGCTGACGCACCGCGTGGTCGATCCGGCCGCCCGCGCAGGTACGGGGATCACCCCGGCGCTGCTGCGGCTTAGCGTGGGGCTCGAGGACGCGCGTGACCTATGGCGCGACCTCCACCGCGCGCTGGAGGTGGTGCCGGCCCGTGCGGAAGTGCATACTGCCGACATGGTGGCCGTGTCCGCACGGGTGTGAACCCGACATTGCCGAACGTCCCGCGCTGGGACGATCACGACTGGTCCGGCCTCCCCGCCCTCACCGAGGACGCGGAGGCCGAACTCTGTGTGGTCGGGCTTGGGGGCAGTGGCCTCAGCTGCATCAGCGAGGCGCTTGCCCTGGGCGTGCGCTCGGTGATCGGCATCGACGCGGGCGACGTCGCGGGCGGCGCGGCGGGACGCAACGGCGGCCTGCTTCTCGGCGGTACGGTGGACTTCCACCACGACGCCGTAGCGCGCCTCGGCCGCGACCGCGCGCTGGCGATCACCGCCGCCACCGAGGAGGAGAAACGGCGCATCGTCGCGGAGACGCCCGGCGTCACGCGATTCCCAGGCTCGCTGCGCATCGCCGCGGATGCCGCGGAGCTCGACGACTGCGATCGCCAGTTTGCCGCCATGCGCGAGGACGGCCTGCCGGTGGAGCGCTACGAGGGGCCGGAAGGTCGCGGCCTGCTCTTTCCCGACGATGGCGTCATGCAGCCGCTCGCCCGCTGCCGCGCCCTCGCCACGCGCCTGCGGGACGCCGGGGCGCGACTCTATGCAAACACCGGTGCCCGCTCCATCGAACCCGGCCGCGTGCGCACGGACGGTCACACGATCACCGCGCGGTACGTCGTGGTGGCGGTCGACGGCAAGCTGGAGTCGCTCTTTCCGGAGCTGTTGGCCGAGGTCCGGACCGCGCGGCTGCAGATGCTGGCCGCCGCACCCTCGCTGCCGATTCGGTTTCCGCGCCCCGTATCCGTTCGCTACGGCTACGACTACTGGCAGCAGCTCGAGGACGGCTCCGTGCTGCTCGGTGGCGGCCGCGATCGCTTCGAGTCCGACGAGTGGACCTTGGACAACGATCCTTCGGCGGCCGTGCAGGACTACCTCTCCGCGACGCTGCGCGACCGGCTCGGCATTACCAGCGCCGTCACGCATCGCTGGGCGGCCTCGGTGAGCTTCACCGACAGCGGCCTGCCGGTGTTCCGCTCACTGGGCGGGGGCGTCACGGTGCTCGGCGCGTACAGCGGCACAGGCAACCTGATGGGGGCGCTCTGCGGCCGCGCCGCCGCGCGTCTCGCGCTGCGCGGTGACCGCTCGCTGGCGGCGCTCGTCGAGGACTGACCATGCGCTGGGATCGCCCGCCGATGTTCGACGCCACCGTCTCGCTGCCCGCCTGGGTGCGCGAGACCGTGGACTTCGAGGCCCCTTACGAAACCGATGAGGCGCGGATGCGCCTCGCCATTCGCCTCGCCGACGAGAACGTGCGCCGTGAGACCGGTGGGCCCTTCGGCGCCGCTGTGTTCGAGCGCGGCAGCGGCCTGCTGATCAGCGTCGGCGTGAACTCGGTCCTGCGACTCAACAACTGCACGCTGCACGCGGAGATGGTGGCCTACCAGCTCGCCCAGCGTCGCATCGCCTCGTACACGCTGGGGGCGGAGGGGCATCCCCCGCATGAGCTGTACACTAGCTGCGAGCCCTGCGCGATGTGCCTTGGGGCGACGCTGTGGAGCGGCGTCACGCGCGTGGTCATCGGCGCCTCGCGCGAGGACGCGATCGCCATCGGCTTCGACGAGGGGCCGGTGTTTGCGGAGTCGTTCACGTACCTGCGGTCGCGCGGCGTGGAGATCGTGGAAGGCGTGCTCCGCGACGAGGGACGCGAGGTCCTGCAGCGGTATCGGGCGCTGGGCGGCCCCGTCTACAACGGCTGAACATCGTCGCGCGGTAGCGCGCGCGGGGCTTCGCGGAAAGATTCCGGGGCAGCCCCTCCCCACCACGGATCCCCATTGATGCCCCGCTCCCGGTCCTGCCTGTCGCTTGCCCTCGCCCTGCTCGCGTGGGGGGCCACGCCCGCCCCCGCACAGGAGCCGTCCTCGCCCACCCAGCGGGCCATCGCCTCCTGGCTGGCGCTCGAGGCTCCCACCGGACACGAGGCCCGCGCCACGACGCCGTTGCTCACGGCGCTCGACGGCTGGGAACGCGACGTGGCCGGCAATCTCCTGCGTCGCGTCGGCAGCGGCCGCCCGCGTCGCGTCATCGCCTGCGCGCTGGACCGTCCGGGCTTTGCCGTCACGCAGATCACGGCGCGGGGCCTGCTGCGGGTGCATCGCGTGGGGGGCGGCGGACATCCGCTCTTCGACCAGGCCCACGAGGGCCAACAGGTCAATGTGATGACCGCGCGCGGGAACGTGCCCGGGGTCTTCGCCATCGCGAACGGACACTTCGCCGCCCAGCATCGCGGTGACACCGCGGTGGTCACCGCCGACGATCTCTGGCTCGACATCGGCGTGGAGTCCGCCGACGAGGCGGCAGCGCTCGGCGTTGCCCTGCTCGACCCCGTCGAGCGGCGCGTGCCCGCCTGGGCGTACGCGGGCGGCGTGGCGGGCAACGCAGTCGGCCTCCGCGGCGGCTGCGCCGCCATCGCTGCCGCGGCGCGGCATCGCGTCACGGACGGCGAGACCATCTACGTGATGAGCACACAGTCCGTGTTCGGCTGGCCAGGACTCTCGGCGGCCCTCAGCCGGCTGGGCGCAATCGATGAAGTCACCGTGCTCGCGGCAGGCAGCGACGCCCGGCGGCTGGTGTGGCAAGAGGCCGTCGCACGTGGCATCGGTGGCCTCGATGAGGCCGTGTATCGCGTGGCGCGCCAGGACTCCGTGCGCATCGTGGCCCCCGCCGTGCGGTTTGCCGGCACCCTCGTCGAGACGCTCGCGGACAGCGAGGCCGAGTGGCTGCATGGCGAGGTGCTGCGAAGCGCGCACGCAGCCGAGTCGCGAGGACTCGCGGCCTGGATCGAGGCGCCGGCGACGAACACCGTCACCATCAGCTCCACCGCCGGCGATGCGTCCCTGACTGCCACCGCCGTGATGCTCACGCGGCTGGCCGACCTCCCCGGCGTCCCCGGTGACGAGCGGCGCGTGCGCGACGCCATCCGCGACGCGCTCCCGGCCTGGGCGAAGGCGCTGGCCCGCACGGATGCCACCGGCAACCTCATTGTCGCCGCCGGACCCGAGCGCGACACGATCGTGTTCATCGCTCACATGGATGAGGTCGCCTGGGACGTGACCGACATCGCGCCGGACGGTACACTGTCGCTGCGGGCCCGCGGCGGCGTCATTCCGTCGGCTTGGGAGGGGCAGCCTGCCCTGTTGCATCCGCAGCGACGCGACGGCGCTGCCCCGCTGCCATCGCTCGCCGGAGTCTTCGTGCCCCGCGTCAGCGCCAGCTCGCGCCGTCCACGCTCGCTCACTGCCTGGTTCGGCCTCGACTCCGCCGCGCTCGTGGCACGAGGCGTGCGCGTAGGTGACGGCGTCACCGCGTACAAGCAGGCGACTCGACTGGCCGGCACCCGCCTCACCGCCCGGGCGCTCGACGATCGCGCGGGCTCCACCGCGCTCCTGCAGGCCGTGCAGCGCCTCCAGCCCTCGCAGCTGAAGCGCCGCGTGCTGTTCGTGTGGTCAACGGGCGAGGAGATTGGGCTCGTCGGTGCCGGCGCCTTGGCCGCCGACCTCGGCCCGAGCGTGCGCCACGTGCACAGCATCGACACCTTCGTCAGCTCCGACACGCCGCTCGAGACGCCGCACTTCGCCTTTGCGCCGCTCGGCGACGGCCCGGTGCTGCGCGGCATCGAGAACTCGAGCATGGTCCCGCCGGCGATGCGCGACACGGTCCTGCGCATCGCCCGGACGGCCGGCATCCCGCTGCAGCGGGGTCTCACGCAGGGCGGTACGGACGGCACCGAGTTCACCTTCTGGGGCGCACCGAACGTGCCACTGTCCTGGCCGGGGCGATACAGCCATTCGCCCGCCGAGGTACTCGACCTCCGGGACGTACAGCGCCTGAGCGCGCTGATCGAAGCGCTGGCGCGGCACTGACCGAGGGGGCGCCCACTGTTGCGGTGAAGCGCCGACAGGATGTCCGTCCTTTCCTGACGGCGCCGCGTGAGCTCCGGCCTGATGTTTGGGCCATGCGGATCCGTTCCGACTCCAGCGCCAAGGCGCCGCGCACCTGGGCGTCCTGCGCGGCACGCGTAGACGCCACGCTGCGACAGCTGGCGTTTCCGACGTCACGTGGGGAATGGCGCGCGGCGTCGGATCGCGTTGACGCGCTGGCCGACGCCGTTCGTACGCTCCCACCCCGGCAGCGGCACCGCGGCGACGACAGCGGCGTGGACCACAGCACCTCGCGTCACGCCTTCGATCTCGGCACGGCCACCTGGCTCGCTGCAACGTATCCCGACGACGTCGAGGTGGACTGGGGCCAGCCCGGCGCCGCGGATGCGGCGGCCACCCTGCTCCGCCCCGCCATCACCCATCTCGAGGAGGACGGCTTCGACTCGGATGCGCTCAGCATGCACGCGTGGATCCGTCGCGCGCGGGGCGATGCCTGGCCCTCCGACCTGGCGTGGATGCTCGATGCACTGCGGGACACCGGCGATTCGCTCGCCCGACGTGCGGCGGCCTGGGAGTCGGCCGCGCTCCCGCTGCGCTGGCATCTGCGCGGCATCGGGGTGCTCACGGCGCGGCTTCCCACCCGCTCGACACGGCTGCGCGGGACGATGCGGAAGCCGCCGCCGCAGGTGGTACGATTCGTTGCCGCGCCCCCAGCGGCGCACCAGCGTCCGCGCCTGCTCGGGCGGCGACAGGCTGAGGCGGTCATCAGGGTGGCGCGGCAGACCCTCGCCGCGCGCTGCCGCGAGGTGCACGCGCTCTCGTACGCCAACGTACGCGAGGTCTGGTTCAGCAGTCTCGGCGACGGGACCGCGCTGGCCATCATCGGCGTGCTGCCGGCAATGCGGCTCGCCCTCGAGGGCAACTACGCCTTCGTGCTCTTCGCCAACGGCGTCCCGGTCGGCTACGGTGGCGTGAGCCCGCTCGCCGCGCAGGCGAACACCGGCATCAACATCTTCCCGGCCTTCCGGGGCACGGAGGCCGCCGCGCTCTGGGCCCGAACGCTGCGCGCATTCCATGCGCTGTTTGGCGTGCAGCGTTTCGTGGTGAATCCGTTTCAGGTCGGCGGCGGCAATCGCGAGGCGCTCGCGAGCGGAGCTTTCTGGTTCTATCATCGCCTGGGCTTTCGGCCCTGCAGCCCCGAGGTCGCCACCGTCGCCGATCGGCTCGCGGCCGTACGGGCCAGCGGTATCACGCGCAACACGGTCCGGGAGCTGCGCCAGCTCGCCGCCAGCGACCTCGAGCTGCTGCTGCCTGGGTGGGAGGAACGCGACCGCTTTGACGAGCGC
>JAYQOZ010000023.1:0-3146 GCA_038145035.1 Gemmatimonadaceae bacterium
CCACCGCCTCCGCCAGCGCTGACGCCGGGAATCGGGAGTCCGAAGCTGGCGCGCAGCTTCTCGTAGTCGGCCTTCACCTCGTTGTACCGGGTACGGTCGCCCCGCGCGATGCCCGCCACGGAGTCAATCTTGGCGTCGACCTGCCCAATCTGCTGGCGCAGCGTGTTGAGCCGCGTCACGACGGCCGCGGCCCGGTGATGGGCCTCGTGCAGCTCACCCGTGAGTCGGTCGTAGGCCTCGCGCTCCTTGCCCGCGAGCCGCCCCTCGGCAACCATGACCACGGTCAGCGGCTTCGTATCCACGACCTCACCCTTCACGACCAGGGCGATGGTGTAGGTGCCGGGCGCCACGTAGGGACCGGCGTTGGCGCCGCCACCGAAACCACCGAAGCCACCGCCAGCCGGGCCGCCGGTCGCGCAGGGGTTCGCGGCACGGAATCCTGCGTCCGGAATCGGTGCGCGCACGCCCTCGATGGGTCGCGGCGCATTCTGCCCGCCTCCAAAGCCGCCGCCACCGCCACCGCCGCCGCCACCGCCTGCGACGGGCGCGAGACGCAGATCCCAGCAAACGGCCTGCAGGCCAAGCGCGAGCTTGGCCTTCGGAACGTTCAACTCACGGATGACGCGCCGACCGCTGGACACCCGGACCATCATCGAGTCCACGGGCGCGGCGACCATGAACTGCAACACTGCGTCCGCCGGCGGATTCTCCCCGGAGAACCACTGGTGGCCCCAGAACTCGTCGTTCCGGTCGTCCTTGTACTTCCACTCGAGCGCCGGCCCCGGCGTGAACAGCGTCACGGCCTTGCTGCCGGCCTTGGCCGCCGCATACTCCTGCAGCGGCGCGAGATCGTCGAGAATCCAGAGTGAACGTCCGTGCGAGGCGACCAGCATCGCGTTGTCCCGCGGATGGATGGCGATCTCGTCCACGCGCACGGTCGGCAGGTTCGCGCGCAGGCGCTGCCAGGTCTTGCCCCGGTCCAGCGACACGAAGATGCCGGTCTCGGTGCCGACGTACAGCACGTCGGCATTCCGCGGATCCTCCGTGAGGGTGCGCAGGACCTCCCCGCTGAGCCCGCCGTCGATGCGCGTGAACGTCGCACCGAAGTCCTCGGTCACCCAGAGATACGGGCGATAGTCGTTTTGCCGATAGTTCGGCACCACCACGTACGCGCGCCCTGCCTCTGCCCCCGACGGCACCACGTCGCCGATGAAGGCGCCCGCCGGCAGGCCGGTGAGCTTCTCAGTCACGTTCGTCCAGGTCGCGCCGCCGTCACGGCTCACGTGCACGAGGCCGTCGTCGCTGCCGGTCCAGTACAGGCCCGCCTGCTTCGGCGACTCGCCGAGGGTGATGATGGCAGGCCAGGCCGAGATGCCGTCGTGCCGCGCGATGGCGATGTCCTTGCCCAGCACGCCCATCGTGCGGATCGTGTCGCGGTTGGCGTTGCTGGTGAGGTCCGGCGAGATCACGCTCCAGGAGTCGCCGCGGTCGCGGGAGGTAAACACCTTGTTGGCCGCGACAATCAGCAGGCCAGGGTCGTGCGCCGAGATCATCATCGGCGCGTCCCACTGCCAGCGGTAGGTCTCGCCCGACTCCGGGGCCGGCGTGACGGTGCCGGCGTTCGGCCGGATGCTCTTGGACTCCCCGGTCACGACGTCGCGACGGATCATGTTGCCGTTCTGCGATTCCGTGTAGACGATGCGCGCATCGCGGCGGTCCGGGATGGCGTGGAAGCCGTCACCGCCGAGGATCTGGAACCAGTCGTGGTTCTGGATGCCGCGCGCGAAGCGCGACCGCGAGGGTCCGCACCAATTGTAGTTGTCCTGCATGCCGCCGCAGACGTTGAACGGCACGGACATGTCGAAGCCCACGTGGTAGAACAGTCCCACCGGGAGATTCGGAATGAACTGCCAGCTGCGCGCCTGGTCGTACGAGGTCGCAATGCCGCCGTCGTTGCCGGTGATCAGGTGCAGCGGGTTCGACGGGTTCACCCAGATGGCGTGCACGTCGTCGTGCGTGGCGAGCGCGGCATCGGTCTCGACCGCCTTGCCGCCATCCACCGACATGTGCAGGCCGACGCCGCCATAGTAGACGGTCTCGGGGTTGCTCGGGTCGATGACGAGCTTGGAGAAGTACATGGGGCGCGGGTTCACGCCGTTGACCTTGGCCCAGGTGGCGCCGCCGTCATCGGAGCGCCAGAGACCCTGCGGGCCACGCGCCGTCCCCTGCATGTTGGGCCGCTCCTCCCCTTCGTCGGCCGCCGGACCGCCCGTCGGCCCCTCCACCAAGGAGTAGACGATGTTGCCGTTCGAGCGGGCGATGTCCACCGCAATGCGGCCGAGCGCGCCGTCCGGATAGCCACCGCCGACCTTCGCCCAGCTGCGACCGTTGTCCGTGGACCGGTACAGCGCCGATCCCTCACCGCCGCCGTTCATGCAGCAGGCCGAGCGGCGGCGCTGGTACATCGCGGCAAGGAGCAGGTCCGGGTCCTGCGCCGACTGCGCGAGGTCGGTGGCGCCGCTGTCCTCGTCGCCCGCGAGCACGCGTGACCAGGTCGCGCCGCCGTCGGTGGTGCGGTAGACGCCACGCTCCCCGCCGGAGCCAAAGAGCGGGCCCGTGGCGGCCACCATCACGATGTTGTTGTCGCGCGGATCGATGATGATGCGGTCGATGTGCCGCGAGCCGCGCAGCCCGACGTTTGCCCAGGTCCTGCCGCCGTCCGTGGACTTCCAGACGCCGCTGCCCCAGCTCGTCGACTGCCGGTTGTTGGACTCGCCGCCGCCCGCGTAGACCAGATCCGGATTCTGCTGCGAGACCGTGATGTCGCCGAAGGACATCAGGCCCTCGTCCTGCAGCATCGGCGTCCACGTCACGCCGTTCGACGTGGTCTTCCACACGCCACCATGCGCGGTGGCCACGTACCAGATGGCCGGATTGCGCTCGTAGACGGCAATGTCCGCGATGCGGCCGGACATCGTCGCGGGTCCAAGGGACCGGAAGTGCAGTGCTGCGAAGGGATCGGAGGCCGCGGCGGCGGCAGGCGCCTGCGCGCCGGCGGCGGTCGCGAGGGCGAGCAGCCCGAGGGCCGCGAGGAGGGGCGAGCGCGTCACGGCGGGATCTCCACGAGGGGGTGGGGCGACGACCGG
>JAYQOZ010000023.1:3156-13660 GCA_038145035.1 Gemmatimonadaceae bacterium
TGGGTTTTTTTTTTTTGGTTTGGGGTTACTGGGTTTTTTCTAGGTGGGGGTGGGGCGACGAGCGGGGGAGGGGGGGCAGGTCGTCGGGCCAAGAACATACGCCGCCCGGAATCGGTCCGCTGTAAGTTCCCCGCCATGACCACCCACACCGTGCGTCCCGCCGGCTCCGTGCCGGTGACCCCCATCAAGGCCGGCACCGATGCCGGCGTCCAGGTCCTGGTCGGCCCCCAGCAGGGCGAGACCAGCTTTGTCCTCCGCCGCTTCATCTTCGGTGAGGGCGGCGGCATGCCCTATCACACGAACCTGGTGGAGCATCAGCAGTACGTGCTGCGCGGCCGTGCCCGGCTACGCATCGGCGAGACCCTCCACGACGTGGGCGCGGACGACACGCTGTTCATCCCCGCGGGCGTCCCGCACAGCTACGAGGTGCTCGAGGGGCCCTTCGAGTTCATCTGCGTCGTGCCCGACCGTCCCGACCAGGTTACGCTGGTGCCCGAGGCCCCGCCGGCGTAATGGCGGCCTACGCAGGCAAGCGCCGGTTCAGCACGAAGCGGCGCCAGGAGCACCTCGACCTCACCGGCAGGGACGGCGCCGCCTAGCGCCGCGAGCGCTGCCCCGTGAAAGTCGCGCCGCCCATCCCACCGAAGTCCACGTAGCCATTGAGGCTGTCAGGGGTGACGATGCGGGCCGTGTAGGTCAGCACGACACCCTCGCCGCCCATGGACGACGAGAGGATGAAGCGCAGGGTGTCGTTGGCCACCGTGCCGCGGATTGTCCGGCTGCCCATGGCGTTGGAGACGTAGCTACCCGTGACCGAGTCGCCCGTCTGGGTAATCTCGAGGCGTGGGTAGCCGGTGCCGTTCTCGGTGACGACGGCGAGGTTCCAGGTGCCGGTGAGGTCCACGACGGCGCGGCCGGCGGCGACGGCCCCGGTGGCGAGGACCGCGAGGATGGCAAGGATACGAAGGCGAGGCATTCGGGGAATCTCCGGTCAGTCCGCGACGCGCGGACGTGGGAGGTGGAAGATGGCGTCCTCGGTGATGGATGCCCACTCATCGCGCCCGAGGCGCGCCGCCGGCTGGATGCGGGCCGTGTCAGGGCGTCCGTCCCCGGCGAGGAACTCCTCTCGGATATGCACCAGCAACACCTCGCCGATCACCCAGGTTCCGTGCAGCGGGCCCTCACCCTGCGGGATGACCTGCGCCACGCGACACTCCAGCGCCGCCGGTGCCTCCCCGACGCGCGGCGGGCGAACCTGGAGCGACGGGATCCGCGTGAAGCCCGTCAGGTCGAACTCGTCCACCTCGAACGGATACGGCGCCGACGCCTGGTTCACGCGCTCGGCCATCGCGCGTGAGACGATGTTGATGACGAACTCCCCGGTCTCCCGCACGTTGCGCAGCGTGTCCTTCGGCTTCCCGTCGCGGTCGGCCGTGGGGCAGAAGACCACGCCCTGCGGATTCTGTCCGCCCATCGCGAAGAAGCTGAAGGGCGCAAGGTTGCCCACGCCGGCGGCACTCACGGTGCTCACGAACGCGATCGGGCGCGGCGCGATGAGCGGTGTGAGCAGGGCGTGGCGCTCCTGCGGCTTGAGGTCTGCCAGCACGCGGTGCATAGTCAGAAGACTAACGCGCGGCTTGACGCCGCGTATGTCCCGACCACACGAAGGAGGTGGACCGTGCGGCGATCCCTGCTGCGCGCCGCGCCGGCCATGGCCGCGCTGGCACTCCTGCCGGCTCCCGGCGCTGCCCAGATGAACCTCGAGGGCGGCGGGATGCTGCTCTACACGCATGCCCCGGTGCTGGAATACGACGGCGGCTCGGTGTCGGGCGGCTCGATCTCCGCGGCCGGCGACCTGCTGTTCCGGGGACGGATCGTCGCCCGGGGCCAGGTGGACATCCTGAACGCCGAATCCCTCTCGGGCGACAACGCTGACGCCGCGCAGAGTGGGCTCGCCCTCGTCGGGTCGCTGGGCTATCGCCTGAGCCCCTCGCGCACGCCGCGCGTGACCATCGATCTCCTCGCGCACGTCGGCTACGCGCAGGTGACCTACGAGGCGGGAGCGAGTGAGCTCACCGATGCCAGCCCGCAATTCGGGTTCGGCGTCGCCCCGCACGTGGCGCTGACGGATCGGCTGGGCCTGAGCTTCCAGCTCCGGTACCTCAGGGGGGCGCCGGTCGGCGAGGGGTCCGCCATCAACCGCACGGACCTCAGTCTCGGCGCCCGACTCGCGCTCTTCTAGTCCCTGCTCAGGATGTCGGCGGGGAGAATCCCTCGCCGCCGGTCTCCAGCCAGCTGTACTGGTACTTCGGGTCCTCGTACGGCAGGATGGCCTTGGCCACGCGCAGCGGCCGGAAGGAATCCATCATCACCGCCAGCTCGTTGGTGTGCGTCTGGCCGATGCTGCTCTCGTAGCGCCCCGGGTGCGGTCCGTGCGGGATGCCGTCCGGATGGTGCGTGATGCTCCCGTACTCGATGCCCTTCCGGCTCATGAACTCGCTCGAGGCGTAGAACAGCACCTCGTCGGAATCCACGTTGCTGTGGTTGTACGGCGCCGGGATGGCCTCGGGGTGGAAGTCATACGGCCGCGGGCAGAACGAGCAGATCACGAAGCCGTCGCCCTGGAAGGTCTGGTGCACCGGCGGCGGCTGGTGGACCTTGCCGACGATGGGTTCGAAGTCGTGGATGTTGAAGGCCCAGGGATAGAACTGGCCGTCCCAGCCGACCACGTCCAGCGGATGATGGTCGAGGATGAACTCGTTGAGGCCATCGTACTGCTTGATGATGAGGCGGAAGTCGCCCTTCTCGTCGTGCGTCTTGAGCTCGCGCGGCACCCGGATATCGCGCTCGCTGTACGGCGCGCCCTCGACGAACTGCCCGACGGCGTTCAGATAGCGCTTCGGCGGCCGGATATGCCCGCGACTCTCCATCACCAGGAACTTGGCCGGCTTCGCGATGCGATACCGGTGCAGGATGTGCCGATGGATGACGAGGTAGTCGCCGGGCTTGAACGGCAGGTCGCCATACTGCGTCTCGAGCACGCCCTCGCCTTCGGCGACGTACACCACCTCGTCGCCCTGCGCGTTGCGATAGAAGTGCTCGTCCTCCCTGTCCGGCGCGCAGTAGAGCATCGCGATGTCCCTGTTGTACAGCATCGGGACGCGATCGAGCGTGGGGCTGCCGCCGCGGGCGATCGGCGCCGTCCTGAAGTGCCGATGCCGCAGCGTCCGGTCGGGATCGGGCTCGTATGGCGTCTCGAGGAGGCGCCGCACGGCCTTCACGGTCGTCGGTGGGTGCACGTGGTAGAGCAGCGAGGCGGGGCCGGTGAAGCCTTCGATCCCCACCAGCTGCTCCTGGTACAGCCCGCCGTTCGGCTTTCGGAAGGCGATGTGCCGCTTGCGCGGAATCCCGCCCAGCGTGTGGTAGAAGGGCATTACAGGTTGCCCCGCTTGGCCTGCTCGCGCTCGATGCTTTCGAACAGCGCCTTGAAGTTGCCCGCGCCGAAGCTCTTCGCGCCCTTCCGCTGGATGATCTCGAAGAACAGCGTGGGGCGGTCCTCCACCGGCTTGGTGAAGATCTGGAGCAGGTATCCCTCGTCATCGCGATCCACGAGGATGCCCAGCTCGGCCAGCGGCGCGATGTCCTCGTCGATCGTCCCGACGCGGTCCAGCACCGTCTCGTAGTAGGCCTTGGGGATCGAAAGGAACTCGACGCCACGCGACCTGAGCGCGCGCACCGTCGTGATGATGTCCTCCGTCGCCACCGCGATATGCTGCACGCCGGGCCCGCGGTAGAAGTCGAGATACTCCTCGATCTGCGACTTCTTCTTGCCCTGCGCCGGCTCGTTGATCGGGAACTTGATGCGACCGTTGCCGTTGGACATCACCTTGGACATCAGCGCCGAGTACTCGGTGCTGATGGTCTTGTCGTCGAACGACAGCAGGTTGTAGAAGCCGAGCACGCGCGAATAGAACTCGACCCAGTGGTTCATCCTGCCGAGCTCGACGTTGCCCACGCAGTGGTCCACGTACTTGAGTCCCACGGGCTCCGGCCGGAACGGCGAGTCGGCGGCGATGAAGCCGGGCATGAACAGGCCCGTGTAGTTCCGCCGCTCCACGATGCTGTGGATGGTGTCACCGTAGGTGCGGATGCCGGCGATGACGATCTCGCCGTGGTCATCCGTCAGCACCGTTGGCGCCTGCACGCCCTCCGCGCCGCGCTCCAGCGCCTTGGCATAGGCGTCGCGGCAGTCGTCCACCCAGAAGGCCAGGTCCCGCACCCCGTCGCCGTGCTTCGCGATGTGCGCGGCGATCTCGCCCTCGGGCCCCATCGGCGTGGTCAGGACGAAGCGGATCTTGCCCTGCTCCAGGAGGTAGCTGGCGCGGTCGCGCACGCCGGTTTCCGGTCCGCGGTAGGCCACCAGCCTGAAGCCAAACGCAGCGCGGTAGAAGAGCTGCGACTGCTTGGCATTGCCGACCCAGAACTCGATGTAGTCGGTGCCGTTGATCGGAAACGTGTCGTGGGCGGCCTCGGGGGCCGGACGGGTCGCGGTGGTCATGATCTCAGGGGACGGAGGACGAAGGACGGAAGCTGGGCTCTTTACGTCGCTTCAGGTTCCGCGCGCAGCGGCGTACGCGCTGGTCCACCAGCGTCCCCACACCGCGTTCGAGTTCCAGATGGCGAGTCGCATTTGGGTCTCCGGTCGGATAGCCCCCTCAATATAAGGGGCCGAGTTCAGGCAGGTTGCGGTAGAGGTCCAGGGCGGCGGGGTTTGCCAGGGCCTCGGTGTTCTTCACGGCGCGGCCGTGGATCACGTCCCGCACCGCAATCTCGCTGATCTTGCCGCTGATGGTCCGTGGGATGTCCGCCACCGCCACGACGACCTTCGGCACGTGATGCGGGCTGGTGCGGGCGCGGATGGCCTTCTTGATCCGGTCGCGGAGCGCGTCATCCAGCGTCACGCCCTCGCGCAGCCGCACGAACAGGACGATGCGCACGTCCTGCTCGCCGTCCGACAGTACGTCCTGCCCGACGACGATGCTCTCCACGATCTCCGGCAGCTGTTCCACCTCGCGGTAGATCTCGGCCGTCCCGATGCGCACGCCGCCCGGATTCAGCGTCGCGTCGCTGCGCCCGTGGATCACCAGCCCGTCGTGCGCGGAAATCTCCGCCCAGTCGCCGTGCCGCCACACGCCCGGGAAGTGCTCGAAGTACGCGGCCCGGTACTTGGCCCCGTCCGCGTCGTTCCAGAACGCCACCGGCATGCTCGGGAACGGCCGCGTGCAGACGAGCTCGCCGGCCGCGCCGCGCAGCGGCTGCCCCGCGTCGTCCCAGACGTCCACGGCCATGCCGAGGCCGAAGCACTGCAGCTCCCCGCGCCACACCGGCAGCAGCGGATTGCCGAGCGCGAAGCAGGAGATGAGGTCCGTGCCGCCGGAGATGCTCGCCAGGTGCACATCGGCCTTGACGTCGCGGTACACGAAGTCATAGCTGTGCTCGGCCAGCGGGCTGCCCGTCGAGAGAATCATCCGCAGCGCCGAGAGCCCGTGGCTGCGCGCCGGCGCGTGGCCGGCCTTCTGCGAGAGCGCGAGAAACTTGGCGCTGGTCCCGAAGTGCGTCACACGCTCGGCGGCCACGAGGTCCCACATCGCATCCTCGTCACCGGACGGCATCGGCGCGCCGTCGTAGAGCACGATCGTGACGCCGGAGCCCAGGGCCGACACGAGCCAGTTCCACATCATCCACCCGCAGGTGGTGAAGTAGAACATGCGATCGCCCGGGCGCAGGTCGCAGTGCAGCCGATGCTCCTTTAGGTGCTGTAGCAGCGTGCCACCCTGCCCGTGCACCATGCACTTGGGCAGTCCCGTGGTGCCCGAGCTGTACATGATGTACAGCGGGTGATCGAAGGGCAGTCGGGCGAAGGTCGGCGCCCCCGCCCCGCCGCGCGAGAGGAAGGCCTCCCACCCCATGGACTCACCGCGGTCCTTGGGGAGCAGCCCGGCCAGGGTGGCCGTGTCGATCGCGTCCGCGAGGAACGGCACGACCACCAACGCGCGAATCGACGGAATCGCGTCGACGATGGCGCGCGCGCGCTCAAGGCAGTCCAGGGCCTTGCCGGCGTAGGTGTAGCCGTCGGCGACCACCAGCAGCGTCGGCTCGATCTGGCCAAAGCGATCCAGCACGCCCTGCGCGCCAAAGTCGGGCGAGCAGGATGACCACAGGGCCCCGATGCTGTTGGCGGCCAGCGCCGCGACGACCGCCTCGGGAATATTCGGGAGGAATCCCGCGACGCGATCCCCCTCACGCACCCCGAGGCCGCGCAGCGCGCGCGCGGCCCTCGCCCCGGCATCGGCAAGCGCGTCCCAGGAGAGTTCGCGACGGCGGCCACGCTCGTCACGGGCGATGATGGCAGCCTCCCCACCGCGCCACCGCAGCAGGTGCTCGGCGGCGTTCAGCCGGGCCCCGGTGAACCAGTGCGGACCCTCGTCGCCCTGCGGCGGACGCATCCGCTCGCCGTCCCGCAGGATCTCACGCCAGGGCGCGGCGGCGCCGGGACGCTCCGCATCGGCGAGGATCCCGCAGTGCCGCCACCACGCGGCCCAGAACGTCGGCGCCTCGCGCACGCTCCAGGCCTGCCACTCCGGGTACGGGGCATCCGCCGCCGGCGCGCCTGGACACTCACGCGCCAGGGCGGCAAAGAGCTCCGCCATCGCGGAGCGCTGGACGGCCTCCGGCTGCGGAGTCCAAAGCGGAGCGTTGTCAAGGGCAGGCATCGCGGAGGGAATGTAGCCGCCGGCGGGATTTCGCTCTATGCTTCTCTGATGCCGTCCCCCCGCCGGATCCTCCACGCCGATGCCGACGCCTTCTTCGTGGCGGTCGCGCGCATGGCGGATCCAGAGGGCGCGGGACGGGCACCGCTGCTGATCGTCGGCGGACGGCCGGGCGGACGCGGCGTGGTTTGCTCCGCCTCGTACGAGACCCGTGCCTTCGGCGTTCGATCCGCCATGCCGATTGCCCAGGCCCTGCGACTCTGTCCCGACGCGACCTGTGTACCGGTGCCGCGGGCGGCCTGTGGGACCACCTCGCGCGCCATCGCGGCCGTGCTCGGGCGCTTCACGCCGATCGTCGAGGGCGCGAGCATCGACGAGTGGTACCTGGACCTCACGGGCACCGAGGCCCTGCACGGCCACGAGACCCTCGAGCAGACCGCCCAGCGCATCCGCCTGACGGTGCATCGCGAGACGGGCCTGTGGCTCTCGCTGGGCGGCGGCACGTCGAAGCTGGTGGCGAAGCTCGCGACCGAGCGCGCCAAGCCGAGACCGGGCACCGCGGCGACGGGCGTAGAGGTCGTGCCGCCGGGTGACGAGGGCGCGTTCCTGTGCACCTTGGCGCTCGCCGACATCCCCGGCATCGGCCCCAAGCTGCAGCAGAAACTCGCCGGCGTGGGGCTGATCCGCGTGGAGGACGTGCTGCCGCACGATCGTTCGACGCTCGCCCGCTGGCTCGGCCGCCGGCCCGCCGAGTGGCTCTGGGCGCGCGTGCGCGGCATTCATACCGCACCGGTCGAGGCCCGGGCGTCCACCCGGCAGATCAGCCGCGAGAGCACCTTCGCGCGCGACGTCTCGGACGACCGGCAGCTGGTGGCGCACCTACGGGCCCTTGGCGTAAAGGCCGGCGCCGAGTTGCGGCATGAACGCCTCGCCGCGCGCACGGTCACCGTGAAGCTGCGCGATGCGGATTTCACCACGCGCCTGGCCAGCCGCACGCTGCCGGAGCCGCTGGAGAGCGATCGCGCCATCGGTGACGTCGCCGCCGGCCTGCTTGAGAAGCTGCGGCGCGCGCGCGCCGTCCCCGCGCGCCTGGTCGGCGTGGCGCTCGGCGGACTCGGTCCGGCCCGCGACGCCGAGCAGCTTGGCCTGTTCTCCCCGCCGGCCAGCACGGTGGAACGTGTCGAAGATCGTGCGCTGGCCAGGGCCGTGGACCGCGTACGTGAACGCTTCGGCGCGGAGGCGATTCGCGCCGCCTCAACACCGCCGTCGCGCGGACCGTAAGCACTCGCCGTGCGCGTCGTCCACGGCGCGCAATCTCCACCGCCATCACCCACAGCTCCCACACCCAGATGCGACCCACACGTCCGATTCTGCTCTCGGCCGCCCTCGCGTTCGGCGTCGTCTCCTGCACGACGGCCGCCGCGACCCCGACGGCGAGTCCCACCCCGGCCCCGGCACGTACCGCCGGCGGCGCGCCCACCCAGGGCGGCGGCAGCCCTCCCGCGGCCCAGCAGGGCGGTGGCGGAGGCGGAGGCGGCGCCCAGGGCGCCGAGGCGCAACCGCGTCCGTACGCCCAGGTCATTCGCGGCGACGTGAAGACCAGGGACGGCCTGTTCAAGACGCACATGATCGGCGCGAACCGACTGTACTTCGAGATCCCGGCCTCGGAACTCGACAAGGACCTGCTGCTGGTGACGCAGATCGCGCGCACCAACGAGGGGGACGGCTACGGCGGCCAGGCCCTCGATCGCCGCGTCGTGCGCTGGGAGCGTCGCGGCAACCGCGTGCTGCTGCGCAGCATCAACTTCGACATCGTCGCCGACTCCGGTGCCCCCGTGGCCCGCGCGGTCGAGACGGCCAACTACCCGGCCATCCTCCAGAGCTTCAATGTCGAGGCCTTCGGCTCGGATTCCGCGGCGGTCATCGACGTCTCGCGGCTCTACACCAACCCGCCCAACGAGATCAGCGTCATCCGGCGCTATCGCGGCCAGGTGGACGCCGGCCGAAGCTATCTCGAGCGCGTCGCCGCGTATCCGCAGAACGTGGAGGTCGAGGCCACGCTCACCGTGAACGCGCAGCCGACGGCCAGCTCGCCCTTCCCTGGCATCCCGGCGCAGAATCCGCCGCCGGGCACGCCGACCACCAGCAAGTCCTTCGTCCTGCACTGGTCGATGGTCAAGCTGCCGGAGCAGCCCATGCGCCCGCGCCTGCGCGACTCGCGCGTCGGCTACTTCCACTACAACAGCATCGACTACTCGCGTCCGGAGCAGCGGGCCGAGGAGCGGACGTTCATCGCGCGCTGGCGGCTGGAGAAGAAGGACCCGTCCGCCGCGGTGTCGGAGCCGGTGAAGCCGATCGTGATGTACATCGATCCGGCGACGCCGGAATGGCTGCGCCCCTGGATCAAGCGGGGGATCGAGGAGTGGCAGCCCGCCTTCGAGGGCGCGGGCTTCCGCCGCGCCATCATCGCCATGGACGCGCCGAGCAAGGACGAGGACCCGGACTGGGCGCCTGAGGACGCACGCTACTCCGTGGTGCGCTGGCTGCCGTCCACCATCGAGAACGCCTCCGGCCCGCACATCGCGGACCCGCGCTCGGGCGAGATTCTCGAGACGGACATCCAGATGTACCACAACATCATGAACCTGCAGACCTGGTGGTACTGGACCCAGGTCGGCCCGCTGGATCCGCGCGCCGCGCGCCTCCCGCTGCCGGACTCGCTGCAGGGACGCCTGGTGCAGTTCGTGGTCGCCCACGAGGTGGGCCACACACTCGGCCTGCCGCACAACCAGCTGGCTTCGGCGATGTATCCGGCCGACTCCGTGCGCTCGCGCAGCTGGGTCGCGCGCATGGGCCACTCGCCGTCCATCATGGACTACGCCCGCTTCAACTACGTGGCGCAGCCCGAGGACAACATCCCGCTTGAGCAGCTGATCCCGAAGGTCGGTGTCTACGACCACTTCGCCATCAAGTGGGGCTACATGGCGGTGCCGGGCACCACGGGCCCGGACGACGAGCGCCCGGCGCTCGACGCGATGGCGCGTATGCAGGACACGATTCCCTGGTACCGCTATGGCGTCCCGGACGACTTTGGCGCCGTACCCTACAGCGCGTACTCCGAGGCCGTCGGTGATGGCGACGCCGTCAAGAGCACCGAACTCGGGCTGCGGAACCTGAAGCGCCTGATGCCGATGCTCCTCCCGGCGACCACCCACACGCTGGACGACGTCCAGCTGGCGAAGGAAGGCTACGAGAACATGTTCGGGCAGTTCCTGACGGAGATGCGCCACGTGGCCGCCCTGGTCGGCGGCTCGGATGGACAGGAGAAGTACGGCTCGCAGACGGGCGCGCGCTTCACGCCGATCCCGCGGGAGCGACAGAAGGCCGCCGTCGCGTTCCTGCAGGCCAACCTGTTCGCAACGCCGACCTGGCTGCTGGACCCCCAGGTGCTGCGGCGCCTCGAGCCCGAGGGTGCGGTGGCCAACATCAACCGCGGCCAGCGCGGCATTCTCGCCTACGTGATGAACGATGACCGCATGGCGCGCCTGGTCGAGTACGAGGCGCTGCCCGGCACGGTGCGCCCCTACGCCCTGTCGGAGTTCCTGGCCGACATGCGCACGGGCATCTGGAGCGAGCTCTCCGCCGGTGCGGTACGGGTGGACGCGTATCGCCGCGGCCTGCAGCGCATCTATCTCGAGGCGGTGGCGGCCAAGCTCGCGGCCAATCCCTCCAAC
>JAYQOZ010000024.1:0-13383 GCA_038145035.1 Gemmatimonadaceae bacterium
GCGTGTTCACGTTCGGCGGCGGCACCTACGTGTTCCTCGACCCGCGGGCATCACTCTTCGCGGCGCTCTATCACTCACGCGGCGACTTCGATGACGAGCGCATCGGGAACGTGACGACCCACAGCCGAAACGAGCCGGGCGTCTCCACCCGGCTTGTGCTCGGCATCAACTGGCACATGGGGCGCGGCGAGCCGTAGCCCGTCGCGCAACCCGCGGGGTCAGCCCTCGATAGGGATGGCCCCACGCTTGAGCTGCGCCCCAAACCAGACGTGCGCCAGCGCCAGCCAGCCGAACACCACGAAGGTCGAGGCCATCGCGACCAGATGCAGCGTGGAGTCCATCCCGCCCGATGACACCGGGCGGATGAACCAGCCAAACCCGAGCCAGGCGGCAATCAGGCCGCCGGCAGCTCCCTGCGCCCCGAGGGCGGCCAACTTCTCGAAGTTCTGCATAGGGGCTTAATGTGCACGTGCCCCGGCCAGTTCTTCCACCCCCCCGGCCGCCACCCGGTGCGAGATCAGCGGCCGCGGTTCCGGCGCCTCCTCCCCGATCACGACCGCCCGCCGCAGCGCCTCCTCGGCGGCCTCCCGCCCCGCCGCATCCCGTGCGTGCACCGTCGCCACCGGCTGGCCGCGGCTGATCCGCTCCCCCGGCCGCACGTGCATCACAATGCCCACCGCCGGGTCGATCTCGTCCTCCACCCGCGTCCTGCCACCGCCCAGCGCAATGATGGCCCGGCCGATCACCCGCGGCTCCACCCGCTGCACGATCCCGTCCCGCGCCGCCTCCACCCGCTCACGGATCGGCGCGCGCGGCAGGACGGCCAGCGGATTGTCCACCACACCCGGATGCCCACCCTGCGTCTGCACGATGGCCCGGAACTTCTCCACGGCCTCGCCGCTGCTGATGGCCCGCTCCGCCTGCGCCCGGCCCTCGGCCGCCGTCTTCACCGTCCCCGCCACGAGCAGCATCTCGGCGGCCAGCGCCAGCGTCACCTCACGCACGTCGTCCGGGCCCTCGCCGCGGAGCAGGCGCACACTTTCCTCCACCTCGAGCGCGTTGCCGCAGGCCTCGCCCAGCGGCGCATCCATGTCCGTGAGCAGCGCCACCGTCGGACAGTTCCGCCGCTCACCCAGCGCGATCATCGTCTTGGCCAGGCGCAGCGCGTCGTCGAGCTTCGGCATGAAGGCGCCCGCACCGGTCTTCACATCCAGCACCAGGCCGGTGAGCCCCTCCGAGAGCTTCTTGCTCATGATGCTCGCGGAAATCAGCGGGATCGCCTCCACCGTCGCCGTGGCATCGCGCAGGGCGTAGAACTTCCGGTCCGCGGGGGCGATCTCCCGGGTCTGCCCGATCATCGCCACGCCAAGCCTCTCCACCTGCGCCGCCGTCTCCTCCAGCGAGAGCCGGGTCCGGAAGCCCGGGATGGACTCCAGCTTGTCCAGCGTACCGCCCGTGTGCCCGAGCCCGCGGCCCGACATCATCGGCACCGCCACGCCGCAGACGGCCACCACCGGCGCCAGGATCAGCGAGACCTTGTCCCCCACCCCGCCGGTGGAGTGCTTGTCCACGCGCGGCACCGTGAGATGGTCAAGGTCCAGGCGCCGCCCACTCTCGATCATGGCCGTCGTCAGGGCGTCGATCTCCTCGTCGTCGAGGCCGCGGAAGTAGATGGCCATCGCCAACGCGGACATCTGGTAGTCGGGCACTACGCCAGCGGCGTAGTCGCGCATCAGCCGGCGCCATTCCGCGTCGCTGATTCGCCCGCCATCCCGCTTCCGCTCAATGAGTTCCACGACCGTCATGCCCGTCCCGCCCCCTCGGCACAGCGTTAGATTTCCCCGCAGCCCTAAATGAATGGCGATACGCGCCAGGAGTCCATATATGATGATTTCCAAGCAGATGAATGCCGCGCTCAATGCTCAGGTGGGGAATGAGCTGCTGGCCAGCAACCAGTACGTGCAGATCGCGGCCTATTTCGACGCCGAGGGCCTGCCGATCCTCGCCAAGCACTACTTCAACCAGGCCAGCGAGGAGCGCGACCACGCCATGCGCTTCGTGCGACTCATCCTCGATGGCGGCGGCGACCTCAAGATCCCGCAGGTCACGGCGCCGAAGCCGACCTTCAAGTCCTCGCTCGAAGCCGTGCAGCTCGCCCTCGAGTCCGAGCTCAAGGTCACCAAGCAGATCAATGACATCGTGGACCTCGCCGTCCGCGAGAAGGACCACATCATGAAGAACGGCCTCGACTGGTTCGTAAACGAGCAGCGCGAGGAGGTCACCACGGCCGACACCCTGGTGCGCATGGTGAAGCGCGCCGGAGAGGCCGGGCTGTTCCACGTCGAGGCCTTCCTGCGCGACGGCGGCCTCGAAATCGAGGGCAACGGCGAGGGCGCGGCCGACTGAGCCAGGGGGCAAGCTCCCCGGCGGCGCGAGCCGCCGAGCTTCGGCAGCTGATTGAGCGGGCGCAGCACGAGTACTACGTCCTCGACCGCCCCTCGATCAGCGACGCCGAGTATGACCGCGCCTTCCGGGACCTGCAGGCGCTGGAGCGCGACCACCCCGAACTCCGGGACGCCGACTCCCCCACCCAGCGCGTCGGCGCCGATGTCGGTGAGAGCCACCTCGCCAAGCACACGCACCTGGTCCCGATGGCGTCGCTGGACAACGCCTTCGACGAGACCGAGCTCGCCGAGTGGGACGCCCGCCTCCGCAAGCTGGTGGGCACGGCCGTGGATACCGATGGCTACTGCGCCGAGCTCAAGATCGACGGCGCCGCCGTCTCGCTCACGTACATCAACGGCGTGCTCTCCGTGGGCGCCACGCGCGGCAACGGCAGCGTCGGCGAGGACGTCACCGCGAACGTGCGCACCATCGCCGACGTCCCGCGACGCCTCGAGGGCAGCGGCTGGCCGCAGACCATCGAGATCCGCGGCGAGGTCTACATGGAGTTCGCGGCCTTCGAGCGGATGAACCGCGAACGCGCCGCCGCCGGGGAACCGGTCTTCGCCAACCCGCGCAACTCCGCCGCCGGCGCCCTGCGCCAGAAGGACCCGCGCGAAACCGCCCGCAAGCCGCTGCGCTTCCTCGGCTACGCCTTCGCCGTGCCCGGCGCCACCGAGCTGCCGTTCAAGACGCAGTGGCAGCTGCTCGAGACGCTGGCGGCCTGGGGCATTCCCACGCCGCCGCATCGCCGCGAGTGCAAGACGCTCGACGATGTGAACGCCTGGGCCCGCGAGCTCGAGTCGACGATTCGCCCCGAGCTGCCCTTCGCCATCGACGGCGGCGTGGTGAAGGTGAACCGGCTCTCACTGCAGACCGAGCTGGGCGTGATCGGTGGACGGGTGCCGCGCTGGGCGATCGCGCGAAAGTTCGCCCCCGACATCGCCGAGACACAGCTGCTCGACGTCGAGGTGCAGGTGGGCCGCACCGGCGCCCTCACCCCGCGCGCCGTACTCGCGCCTGTGGAGGTCGGCGGCGCGACCATCACCTACGCCACGCTGCACAACTTCGACCTCGTGGCCGAGAAGGACCTACGCATCGGCGACACCGTGCAGGTGAAGCGCGCCGGCGAGGTGATCCCGCAGATCCTCGGGCCGGTGCCCGAGCGTCGCAGCGGCAGCGAGCAGGTCGTGCACGCCCCCACACGTTGCCCCGTCTGCGGCACCACCGTCGCGCGCGACGAGGAAGAGGTGGTGAGCTACTGCCCCAACCTCGCCTGTCCCGGGCGCAGGCTCGAGGCGCTGGCGCATTTCGTCTCGCGCTCCGGGATGGACATCCGCGGCCTCAGCTACCAGCGGCTCGAACAGCTCATCGGCGCCGGACTCGTGCAGGAGGCTGCGGACATCTACGTGATACGGGCGGAACAGCTTGTTCCGCGAAAGGGCGAGGCGGAGAGCGGCGTGCCCGGCTTCCAGCAGAAGAGCGCCGAAGCGCTCGTCGACGCGATTGCGGCCTCGAGGGAGCAGCCTCTTTCACGCCTGCTGAACGCACTCGGTATCCGTCACGTCGGCGCCGAGTCGGCGAAGCTGCTCGCGCGCAGCTTTGGGTCTATGGATGCACTCGCCGCCGCCAGTGTCGAGGAGATCGAGGCGCTCTACGGAGTCGGTGGCACGATGGCCGCGTCCGTGCGCGAGTGGTTCGACAACCCCGTAATGCAGCAACTCGTCGAGCGCCTCAAGGCCGCCGGCCTGCGGATGGACGAACCCAAGTCCACCGACGCCAGCGGTGCCTTCAAGGGGATGAAGATCGTCTTGACCGGAACCCTGCCCACACTCGGCCGCACCGAGGCTACGGCGCTGATCGAGGGCGCCGGTGGGAAGGTGACCAGCTCGGTCTCCAAGGCCACCACCATGGTGGTGGCGGGCGAGGAGGCCGGGAGCAAGCTCGACAAGGCACGCGAACTGGGCGTGCCGGTGATAGACGAGGCCGAACTCTTGCGCCAGCTGGGCCGCTGACCCTGCTTTGGGAGCACCGATGACCTTCGCCCTCGGCACCTCCGCCCTCTCCGCGATTCCGCGCGCGTCCCTGCTGACGCTGCGGACCTCGTTGGTGCGCGACCTTGGCGATGGCTTCGCGACCGTCCTCCAGGAAGCCGGATATGCCGGCGGCGAGTCGGTGCTCGCTGCCATGCGCGACTGGTGCGCGGCCAACGGACTCGGCGCCCCCGAGACGCTGGCCTACTCGCAGTTCCAGGTGGCGGCCATCCGGTTTTTTGCCGACACGGGCTGGGGCACGGTGTCGCTGGCGCCGCTCGGGGATGCGGCCGTGGCCTTCGACTCGGCCGACTGGGCGGAGGCGGATCCGGCGGCGGCGATGCCCTATCCGAGCTGCTACTACACGGTGGGGGTGCTGGCCGACCTGTTCGGGCGCGTGGCCGACGGGCCGCTGCAGTGCCTTGAGGTCGAGTGTCGCTCCGCGGGTGCGGAGCGCTGCCGGTTCCTGCTGGCGAGCCCGGAGGTAATCGGGCAGGTGTACCAGCGGATGACGCAGGGCGTGGCGTACGCGGAGGCGCTGAGCGAGCTGGCCTGAGGACGCAGCGCAGGGGTGTGGTGGTCACCACTGGGTGGCCCCTACAACGGCGGAGACCGTGCCACCGAGGATCTGCCGCTCACGCGCATCCTGCCAGCGCGTCGGTAGGGCCCGACCGCATCCGCGGACAACGATTTCTTGCGCTGCACCGTAGGGACGGCAACGGCCCCTTCACCACACCATCCCCATGCCGAACCTCGCCGCGAACCACCCGCAGGTCGTCCACTTCGCCGTCGCGCTGCTCCTGCTCGGCGTTGCCTTCCGCATCATCTCGCTCAGTGGCCGGCTGGCCTTCATCAGGCACGCCGCCACGGTGCTGCTCATCCTCGGCACGATCTCGGCGGCCGTGTCCGTGAAGTCCGGCATCGATGCCCACGGACCGGCTGAGCGGATTCCCGGCGCACGAGATGCCGTGCTGCATCACGAGGAGCTGGGGATTCGGACGCGCAACGTGTTCTACGGCGTCGCCGCCATTGAGCTGCTGGCGCTGGCCTTCGCGGCGGGTATCGGAGGAGCCGCCGCGGCGCGCTACGGAAAGATCGCGTACGCGGCCTCCGCCATCGTTGGCGTGTACGGCTCATTCGTGCTCTACGAGGCCTCCGAGCACGGCGGCGAGCTCGTGTACCAGTACGCGGCGGGCCCTGGCCTTCGCACCGGCAATCCCCAGGACGTGGAGCGATTGCTGCTTGCCGGACTCTACAACCAGTCCGTGGCCGATCGTCGCGCCGGCAAGGGCGCGGACGCCGCCCGTCTCGTGAATGAAATGGCGCAGCGCTTTCCGCAGGACACCACCGTGCAGTTCCTCCACGCGGAGTCACTGCTGCTGGACGCAGCTGACCCGGCGGCCGCCCTGGCCGTACTTCGTGGCATCACCGTACCAGACGACAACCTCCGCCTCGCCAGCCGGAAGGCCACGCTGACGGCGGATGCGTTCGTCGCCATGGGACACCGGGACAGCGCGCGCGCGGTGCTCGAACCGGTCGTGACGGCGTTCCCGCAAAGTGCCCGGCTCAAGGCGAAGCTGGACTCGCTGCGCTAGACTCGGCGCCGAGGGGAATCGGGCCGCCTCGAAGGCCTCGTCCCGCTCGCGCGTCGGCCACCCCCTAGACGAGCATGCCGGCGAGCGATGCCGACATGAGCGGCGCCATCCACGCCGTGAGCATCTCCCGCGCCGCCTCGGCCTACCGGCTCAATACGCTTCCATTCTCAGCACGGGACCACGAGGAGGGACGCGAGACGGCTCGGCTCAGCGATGAAACATCGTGTGCAGGACGTCCCCGGCACGCGTCGCGATGAGCAGCGCGGGCACCGGTCGCCCGTTCTGCAGCTGCGTTCGAGCCTCGCCCAGCATGCCTGCGACGCGTGTCAGCACCATCCGCGGGCGCGTCACGTCGTGGCCCGCAGCCTCTGCCTCTTCGAGCCGAGCCTTCAGCAGCTGCACCTGACGGGCCACCATCCCGATTACGTCCGGCACGACACGCGGCGAGAACACGCGCACGACAATCGAGGCGGCGGTGCCGTCGAGCTGCTGCCGCGCCTGGCGAATGGCCTCGGGATCTCCAGCCTCGCGTGCCGCGAGCAGCGCCTCGTGCCGCGTACGCAGCACGGTCACAGCCTGCTCCTTCGCCGAGGTGGCGCCGAGCTGCGTTAGATGCGCCAGCGCCCGACCGGTAAGCCGGTGCAGCAGCGGCGGCGGGGCTTTCGTCGAGTCCGTGTCGCTGGCAGCGGGCAACGTGTTCGCGGCGACCGCGAGTTCCGCGCGGGCGGCCCCGAGCGCCTCATCGTCCGAGGACGCCGCAGTGGCGCCGCGGTCGGAGCAGGCAGCGAGGAGGAGAACGGCGGCGAGGGCGGCGAGCGTACGGACGGAGCGCATGTTGGTAGGGTGGAAGAGCGTGAAATCTGCCGGCGTCCGCTGCGCGAAAGCAAGTGCGTTTGGGGCCGGGGATTCCCGGAGCCTATCTTGCGAACCACCCCCTCCCCCGCGGCGAGACCCACTTCACAGGTTTGCCATGCAATCCTTCGTTTCCGCGCTCATCGCCGCGGCGCTCTTGTCCACCCCGGCCCTTGCCCAGCGGCTGGGTCCCCGTGACGTAGACACCCTCCCGAGCCGCGCCCCGGATGTGCGCGTGGGCTTCTAGTCAGCGGGGGGGGTTCCCGAGATACTTGACGCCGCTACCTCTCGTCCAGATGGAACCTCCGGTCCTGAAATCCGATACGCTCATCGTGCCCCCGTCCGCCCGCCGCTCGCTCGTCATCGCCGCCATCGCCCTCGCGACGGCCAGCGCAGCCTGTGCGCCGACCGCAACGCCTCAGCTTGCCGCGGGCCCCGCAATCCGCCTCGACACGCTCTTCTACATCTCCGCCCGCGCCCGCGACGACGGCCGCGAGACCAATCGCCTCGCCGACGCCCTCGAGTACGGCATCGCGATCAGCAGCCAGCCAATTGGCGACACCGATGGCGCAGCCCTGCGCGTCGTGGACAGCCTGCTCATCCCGCGCAGCTTCTTCATCGCCCTGCTCCGCGAGCGGCTCGACCGCAGCGACGATCGCTTCGCCGTGCTCTACACGCACGGCTACGGCACCTCGCTGCACGAGGCCTGGCAGCACTCCCTGACCTCCCGCGCCCGCTCCGGCGGCCGCGAACCCTGGATTGCCTTCGCCTGGCCCTCCATCGGCAGCGGTGTGGCCTGGCCGCGCGCCGGCAAGCTGCTCACCAGCGCCTACAGCCAGGACTCGGCGATGGCCGCCAGCAACGAGGCCTCCTACGCCGAGGCGCTGCAGAGCGTGGTGCTCGCGGCGGGGGGATCCCGCGTAATGGTCGTCGCCCACTCGCTGGGCAGTCGCGTCGTCAGCACGGCGATGGTCCGCGACGAACCGCTGCGCGCCGCCCTGATTGCCGACCCGCTGCGCGCCGTGGCCTTCGTGTCGCCGGACATCGCCGCCGAGCGCTTCACTGATGTGGTCGTGCCTGGCCTCCAGCCGCTCACGTCGCGACTGCTGCTCTACGCCTCGACCGACGATCGCGTACTCGCGCTATCGCAGTTCGTGAACGAATCCGAGCGCGCGGGCCGCTTCCCGGACGCCGCGCGCGGGCCGCTGGTCGCTGCAGGCCTCGAGTCCATCGATATGACACACGGCGCATTTGCCGACTCGCGCCTGATGCAGCTCGTGGGCACGCGGCACGCCCTGCGTCGGAAGCGGGATGCGCTGTTCGACCTCGTGCAGGTCGTCGGCGCCGGACGCGCGGCCGGCGACCGAGTGCTGCTGGGGACCGCCGAGCAACTGCCGAGCGGTGCCTGGCGACTGCTACCCCGCTAGGAACTTTCGGCAGCGGACGGCGCTTTGTCAGCGGTATGCCTGTCCAGCCCCTGGCCGTGGACGCCGCTGAGTCCCTCGCGGCGCTGCCCGGCACGACCATCATCTACAAGCACTCGCCAAGCTGCTCCCTGGCCTTGGTGGCGGCGCAGGAAGTCGCGCGCCTCCTCCGCGAGGACGGGCTCACGGTGCACCAGCTGGATGTGTTTGCCCAGCGTCCGCTCTCGAATGACATCGAGTCGCATTTCGGCGTGCGGCACGAGTCCCCGCAGGTCCTGATCCTCGAGGACGGCCAGCTGGTCTGGCACGCGTCCCACCGCGCGGTGACGGCGGAGCGGATTCGCGCGGCGCTGGCGGGCCAGCGCGAGAACGTCGGCGCGCGGCGCTAGCGCGACCTCAGGCGAATCCCCTCGGCCGAGGGCCGATGGTCCTTACAACCCGTCGTACTTCGGATTCGGCACCAGCTGCCCGCCCACGATCTGCTCCCGGTCCCAGGGCAGAACGATCCGCGCCTCGGTCTCCAGCGCATGGAAGTCGGGCACGTAGTTCCCGGTCCTGAAGCTCACCGCCGTGCGCACCTCGGTGGCGCCCGCGTTCACGATGGCCGCGATGGCCAGCCGCAGCGTCTCCCCGTTGTTGCAGGTCTCGTCCACGATGAGCACGCGGCGACCGGAGACCTCGCCCGGTGCCGCCGAGAGCACGGCCGGCGTCTCGCGCACGGTGTTGGCGCGGAACCGACGGCTCACGATGATCGAGTGGAAGGGCCGGTCGAGCATCGCCGCCACGACGGCGCCGGGGACCACCCCGGCGGTGGCCACCCCGACCACGAGTTCGGGGTCGAAGGCCTTGGAGACCTTCAACGCCAAGGCCCGCGAGAGCTCACCAAACAGGGGCCACTCCACCAGCATCGTCTCGCGGGGCGCGGCAGGGGCAGAAACGCGACGCGTGGGCATCTTGGGCTCGGTGTGAGGAGGCTCCCCGCAAACTATGGGCGGGACCGACACGCCGGAACCGGCGCGGTTGCCCGCCCCCCGGCCCATCTATAGCTTCCCGCCGTCACCCGTTTTCGGCCCCATTCCCTGCCTATGGCCTTCTGGGACCGCCTGTTCGGCGGCCGTTCTGATGCTGCGCAGGACCGGAAGCGCCTCGATTACCTGAACGAGGCGCTGGTTCTGGAGCGTCAGGGGGACTTTGACGCCGCGGTGACGTCGTATCGCCTCGCCCTGCGGGAGCGGCCGGACGACCTCAAGGCCCTGCAGAACCTCGCCATCGCGCTCAGCCGCATCGGTCGCGTGGAGGAAGCCATCCGCGCGTATCGCAAGGCGCTGGAGATCGACCCCTCGCAGGCGGGGGCGCACTACGGACTCGCCTTCCTGCTCATCAAGCGCGGCGACGCGCAGTTCGCTGTGAAGCACCTCCGCGCCTTCCTGGCGCACCCGCCGTCCGGGCCGGACGCCGAGCGCTGGATCGCGCATGCGCAGCAGACGCTCGACCAGCTCCAGTCCGCCGACAGCACGCCACCCTCTCCCGGGACCTGACGTTGGGGAGCATCCTCGCCGTTGTCAGCCAGAAGGGCGGAGTCGGAAAGACGACCACCGCCGTGAATCTTGCCGCCGCCTTCGCGCGCCGCGGCATGAAGACCCTGCTCGTGGACGTGGACCCGCAGGGCTCGGTGCGCTTCGGCGCCGGCCTCCGGAAGGGCCACCCCACCTACGGCTTCGCGGACCACCTCGCCGGCGAGCGCTCGCTGCGCGACATCCTGCTCCCGACCTCCCTGCCGTGGATGCGCGTGATGCTGGCGGGCAGCGTCACCGACATGGCGGACCACACGAACTACCAGGAGCAGATCCACTCCTCGGAGTTGCTCTCGCGAATGCTCAACGCCGCCGCGGACCGCTGCGACATCGTGGTGGTCGACACGCCGCCGGGCCTCGGACCCGTGACGCGCCGCACGCTGGAATCCTCCCATCGCGTGCTGATCCCCCTGCAGGCAGAGCCGCTGGCCCTGCAGACGACACCGCAGATCCTGCGCGGCATCCAGGACATCATCGCCACGCACGAACACCTCGTCTTCGACGGCATCCTCCTCACGATGTACGAGGCGGGCAACCCGGCCTGCGAGACCACGGTGAACTACATCCGCGAGAAGGTGCCCCAGCACCTGATGCTCGACGTGGTGATCCCGCGCAGCCCGGCCCTGGCGGAGGCCTTCGCGGCGGGACAGCCGGCCGTGGTGCGTTCCCCGGCGGACGCCGCCTCGCAGGCCTACGTGAACCTCGCGACGCGCCTGGCCGAACGCATCGGACTGCCGTGAGCCGTTCCCGCGCGCGGCGCCTCGCCGTGCCGCTCGCGGTGCTCGCCGCGGGCCTCATCGGCTGCGTCGAGCTCACGGGCGATCCCGATGCGGTCTCGGCGCTGGACTTCACCGGCATCCCCTTCCCCGCGGTGGTCAGCGGCGACACCATGCGCGACACCAGCGGTGCCGCGGCGCCGCTGCGGGCCACCGCCTACGACGGACGCGGCGCGGCGATCGCCGACGCGCCCGTGCAGTTCGTGCTGCTCGACACCGGCGCGACCATTGACGCGCTCGGATTCCTGCACACCACGCGGCGCAGCGGTGCGCTGCGCGTGCTCGCCTCGTACGCGGGCCTGCAGTCGCAGCAGCGCAGCATCACGGTGACGCGCGCGCCGGACTCGGTGACCGCCACCACCACCGACGTCGGCATCACGTACCGCGTCCCCGACGGCAGCGCGAACGTAAGCCCGAACCTCACGCTGAACCTCAAGACCCTGGACATCACAGGTAGCGAGACGGCCGCGGTGCCGGGCTGGCTGGTGCGGTGGCGGATCCTGTACCAGGGCGACACCCTCGCGCCGACGGATACCGCCGTGGCCGCCCTCTGGTCCGTCTCCGGCTCGCGACACACGTTGTTCGACACCACCAAGGCCGACGGCGCGGCCTCGCGGCGCCTGCGCGTCTACACCAACTTGTTGCCGTTACAGCCCGACAGCTTCATCGTCGTGGCCGAGGTCAAGTACCGCGGCGCGCACGTCGTCGGCAGCCCGCTGCGCTACGTGGTAACCATCACGCCGCCAATCCCGTAACTCGCTCCCCCCAACCGAGGCCGCAACGATGATTGCCAGCGGAGGTCCGCGTCCAGCACCCTGGACCCTGACGCAGCTGTTCTTCGATGCCACCGAGCGCCACAACCTGCCGGCGGCCTATCAGGTCAAGACGGACGGGAAGTATCAGCCGCTCTCGCACGCTGATGTACTCCGTCGCGTGCGGCGCGTGGCACTGGGACTCGGCGCCCTCGGCGTGCAGCGTGGCGAGCGCGTCGGCATCATGTCGGAGAACCGCCCCGAGTGGGCGATCGCGGACTGGGCCTGCCTCTGCTCCGGCATGACCGACGTGCCGGTGTATCCGACGCTTCCGGCCGAACAGATCGTGCACCCGCTCAACGACTCGGGCGCGGTGGCGCTGTTCGTGTCGACGGCGGACCAGGCCGCGAAGGCCGCCTCGGTGCGGGACCAGCTGAAGACCGTGAAGACGATCATCAGCTTCGTGGAGCCAAGGCCTGCGGGCGCCGACATGACCGTTGCCGAGCTCGAGGCCAAGGGTCGCGCGATGGATTCCGACGCCAGGGCCGCAGAGTTCAAGGCCGCTGCGCTGGCCGTGCCGCCCGACCAGCTGGCAACGCTGATCTACACCTCGGGCACCACTGGCAAGCCCAAGGGCGTGATGCTGTCGCACGACAACATCGCGTCCAACGTCAGGGCCTCGGAGCAGAAGGTACCGCTTGAGGCCGGCACCGTGGCACTGAGCTTCCTGCCGCTCTCGCACATCTTCGAGCGGATGGGCGACTACCTGTTCTTCTCGCAGGGCGTGAGCATCGCCTACGCCGAGAGCATCGACACGGTGCCGCTCAATCTCTCGGAAGTGCGACCGCATTTCTGCATGTCGGTCCCGCGCCTGTTCGAGAAGATGTACGCCCGCGTGCTGGAAAACGCCGTCAGCGGCGGAGCGCTCAAGGCCAGGATCTTCCACTGGGCCGTGGCCGTGGCCGACAGGTGGGCGGACGAGAAGCTGGCCGGTCGCGAACCGGGCGGACTGCTCGCGTGGAAGTACGGTCTCGCGCAGAAGCTGGTGTTCTCCAAGCTCAGGGAGCGCACCGGCGGCAGGCTCCGCTACTTCGTCTCCGGCGGCGCACCGCTCACCCCGAGCATCAACAAGTTCTTCTACGCCGCCGGCCTCACCATCCTCGAGGGCTACGGTCTCACCGAGACGTCTCCCGTCATCGCGGTGAACAGTCCGGATGCCTTCCGTATCGGCAGCGTGGGCAAGCCGGTGGTGGGCTGTGAGGTGCGAATTGCCGAGGACGGCGAGATCCTCACCCGGGGCCCGCACGTGATGCAGGGCTACTACAACCGCCCGGACGCGACGGCAGAGGCCATCGACCCCGACGGCTGGTTCCACACCGGAGACATCGGCGTGCTCGAGGATGGATTCCTCCGGATCACGGACCGGAAGAAGGACATCATCGTGACCGCGGGCGGCAAGAACATCGCGCCGCAGCCAATCGAGAACCGCATCAAGACCAACAAGTACGTCTCGCAGGCGGTGATGATCGGTGACAAGCGGAAGTTCCCGTCGGTGCTGATCGTGCCGAACTGGGACAACCTCGAGAAGTGGGCGGCGCTCAAGAACATCATCTGGACGGACCGCAGGCAGTTGCTCGCGATGCCGACCGTCCAGGCGAAGATGGACGAGGAGGTGCTGGCGATGGTCGAGGGGCTCGCGAGCTTCGAGAAGCCGAAGAAGATCGGGCTGCTCGAGCACGACTTCTCGATCGAGCGCGGGGAGCTGACGCCGAAGCTCAGCGTGAAGCGCAAGGTGATCGACCAGCAGTACAAGGCGCTGATCGATTCGCTCTACGACGACGGCGCGGAGTAGTCCCGGCCGCGCGGGCGCCCGCGAGGGCGTCCGCGCCTGCCCTAGGCGCGGCGCACCGGGGCCCCCCCCCAGGCGCCCCGGTA
>JAYQOZ010000025.1:0-13173 GCA_038145035.1 Gemmatimonadaceae bacterium
TGTGGCACAGGTCCGGCAGACGCTGGCAAACGTCGTCGCGGTGCTCAGGGCTGGCGGTGCCAGGCCCGAGCATCTCACGTCGATGACCTGGTACGTCGTGGACAAGCGGGAGTATCTCGGGCGAGCCGAGGAGATCGGGGCGGTATATCGCGAGGTGATCGGCCGCGTATTTCCCGCAATGGCGCTGGTCGCGGTCTCGGCGCTGCTCGAGGCCCGGGCGCTGGTGGAGCTTCAGGCGACGGCGGTGGTCCCCAGGTAGGCGCCCCTCCCCTGGACGGCGAGGGGCGCCTTGCCGCCTACGGCCTCAGCCGCGCGAAGCGAACATCCCGCGTGCGGCCGTTCTCCACGTAGAACCCGACCACCTCGCCATTGCGGTCCCGCTCAAAGGAAAAATTCAGCCCGCGCCCCGAGAATCGATCGGCCTGCGTACCCGGCATCAGTCGCGCCTCGGCCTTGCGCCGCTGCTGCACGAACAGACTGTCGCCGCGGGCCTCGAGCGTCATGAACGAATCCAGCTCCTCGCTGTAGTAGCGACCGACAAAGGCCCGCAGCGCCCTGCCGGTCGGCGCGAAGGCAGGGGCGTCGGGCAGCCGGGTCGCCGGCTGCTCGCCGTTCTGCAGCAGGATCAATCGCGTCACCCGGCCCTGGGCATCGCGCAGGAATCGCACGGACGCCTCCAAACCCGTCAGGGCGAAGGTCGAGTCCGATGTCGGGACCATCGCCACGCGCGGCTGGCCCGTGGCCTGTACGAAGAACGCGCTGCCCTCCCGGAAGAAGCGCAGCACGAAGGCCGGCGTCGCGTCGAGCGCGTAGCGTCCCGCCAGCGCGTCGAAGCGGGCCGCGGTCATCGACGCCGGGTCGTAGGGTCCCGCCGCCGCCCCGGCCGCCGCCGAGGTCATCGCATCCCCGAAGAACGCCGCGGCAATCTCGAACACGACACCGGAGGTGAAGCTCGCGTTATTGCTCTGCACGGAGACACCGGCGTCGATCGACGGATACAGCGCCAGCATCGACCGGTGCGCGATGTCCGCGCCACCGTGCTGGACCCGTGCGAGGCCGCGGTGATTGTCCACGAACAGGCCAAACCCGTAGCCGCTCTGCGTGCCGTCCGTGAGCGTCGTGTTGGTCATCATCGCGTCGAAGATGGCGCGGGAGCCGACCGTGGGATTCGGCGACAGCATGTTGTCCGCCCAGCGCTGCAGGTCCTCCACCGTCGTGTACACGCCCCCGGCGCCAAGCGCGGCGGGCAGGTCGCCGGTCTCGACGTAGCCCTCGGGCGTCGGGGCGTAGCCCGGCGCGCCGTTCGGCACGACCGTGGACCGCGAGGCGCGCGAGACGGACCGGCTCATGCCCAGGGGCCGGAAGACCTCGTCGCGGAGGAAGTCCGGGAAGGTCTTCCCGGACCTACGTTCCACGAGCATCGCGGCCAGCGCAAAGGCCGTATTGTTGTAGTTGAACTCCGCGCCCGGCGCGTTCTGCAGCTTGGGCTGGCGCTGCACGATCTCGATGATCTCGCGACGCTCGATGGCGTCCTCGCCCACGTTGCGGTCCGACATCAGGAGGAGGTTCAGGAACTCGCGCAGGCCTCCGGTATGGTTCAGCAGGTGCCGCACGCGCAGCGTGTCGTCGCGGGCGGGCAGCTCGGGAAAATGCTTCCGGATGTCGTCGTCCAGCGACAGCGCTCCACGCTCTGCCAGCAGCAGCACCGCAAAGGCCGTGAACTGCTTCGAGGTGGAGCCGATGTTGGTCGGCGTATCTGTCCGGTACGGCGTGCCATAGCGCAGGTCCGCCGTCCCGAAGCCCCGGGAGTACAGTACGCGCCCGTTCCTCCACACCCGGACCTCGCCCCCTGGCGTGCCCATCGCGTCGTAGCGGGCGAGCAACTGGTCGGCGCGCCGGGCCGGATCCCGGGCCAGCCGCTCCTGACGGAGCAGCGTCAGCGTATAGGCGGCCGGCTTGCCGGAGGCCGCGACGACCTGCAGGACGTAGCGTCCGGTGTCGGAGGCAACCGACGCAAAGCGGAGCTCGCCGGTGCCGGGTCCCTGAAAGCGCGCCGCCTGTCGGCCGCCGGGCGAGACGAGACGCACGGCCAGCGGCTGATCTTCCTGCTGCACACTGCCAAGGATCCAGACACTGTCCAGCAGGGAGAGCGAGTACCGCGCCGTATCCCCGGCGGCGAGGGTACCGCGGACCGGCGCGCCGCGGCGCAGCGGGGGAATCTCCTGAGCGACGGCGACAACGCCAGAGAGGGAAAGGCAGACGGCAACAAGCGCGGGCGTGAGGGGGCGGAGCATCGGATTCTCTGATGTGGGAATGGCGGGAATAGACCGCCCCTTCTCCGCTCGGGCAAGTCGGCATACCGAGGCATCGCCCCGACTGACAGGCCGCCGGCGCGGCCGCTATCCATTCATGGTGCGCGGACACCTGAGCCGCTTCCTCGCCGTCGTCCCCCTGCTCACCGCAGGCTGCGCTCGGCTGCCGCCGCTGCGGGCCGTCCCCAGCGCCGTCATCGTGGACAGCGTGCCGTCCTCGCTCGCCGATGCGTACGCACCCGTTGCGGCGGAACACCGAGGCGAGTCCGGCGCCCTCATGCTCGGACGCGCCCGCGACGCCTTCGCCGGCCGCCTCGCGCTGGCTGCCGCCGCCGAGCGCTCGCTCGACATCCAGTACTACATCTGGCACGACGATCGCGTCGGCCGACTCACCGCCGACGCGCTCTGGCAGGCCGCCGACCGCGGCGTGCGCGTGCGCCTCCTGCTCGACGACCTGCCGACCCAGGGGCTCGACCCGCTACTCGTGGCCCTCGCGGTGCACCCGAACATCGAGGTGCGTCTCTACAACCCCTGGGCGTCGCGACGCCTGCGCTTCCTCGACTGGATGAACGACTTCCGTCGCGTGCACAAGCGGATGCACAACAAGTCGTTCACCGCCGACAACGCCGTGTCCATCGTCGGCGGCCGGAACATCGGCAACGAGTACTTTGGGCTCGGCAACGAGATGCTCTTCGCCGACCTCGATGTCGCCGTGGTGGGCGCGGTGGTGCAGGAAGTCTCCGGGCAGTTCGACACGTACTGGAACAGCCGCTCGGCGTATCCCATCACGCAGTTGGTGGACACGCTCTCGGCCGAACGTCGCGACGCGCTGCGGCAACGCGTGACCGCAGTGCGCGGCGACAGCGTATCGCAGCTGCTGCTGGCGGCCGTGGAGCAGTCGCCCATTGTCCGCGAGATCATCGAGGCCCGTGCGCCGTTCACGTGGGCGCGCGCGACCCTGCTTTACGACGACCCGAGCAAGACCCGGCTCTCGGCGCCCTCCCGCGAGTCGCTGCTGATGCCGCAGCTGCTCGACTCCGCCGGCGCGCCCACGGTGAGCTTCGACCTCGTCTCCCCGTACTTCGTGCCCGGTGACGACGGCGTGCGCCTGATGACGGAGCTCGTGCAGCGCGGCGTGCGGGTACGCGTTCTCACCAACAGCCTCGCGGCCACGGACGTGACGGCCGTGCACGCCGGCTATGTGAAGTGGCGCGCAGCACTGCTGCGCGGTGGCGTGGAGCTCTACGAGTACGATCCCGTCGCCAGCCGAGACACCGAGGCACGGGAAACGGGCGAGGCGGCCATCGGCGAGAGCGGCGCGTCCGAGCGGCCGCGCCGCAAGGCGGCGCTCGCGCTGCACTCCAAGACGTTCGCGATGGACAGCACGCGGCTCTTCGTGGGCTCGTTCAACTTCGACCCACGCTCGGTGCTCTACAACACGGAGCTCGGCGTGATCCTGCGCAGCGATACGTTGGCGCGCGCCCTGCACGATGATTTCGCCCGCGACGTGCCGCGATCGTCCTACGAGGTACGCCTGAGAGATCGGCACCTGATCTGGCTTGAGCACACGCCCCAGGGCACGGTCACGCACACAAGGGAGCCGCGGGCGTCGCTCTGGCGGCGGATGACGGTGGGAGTGCTGCGCTGGCTGCCGGTGGACCTGCTGCTGTAGCGCAGCGTCCGATTCCCGGGCCCTGACGCAGGCCGACGCCGCGACGAGTACATTCGGCGGATGCGTGCACGTTGCCTGGCCCTTGGCCTGCTGGTCCTCGCCCCTGCGCTCGGCGCACAGGCGCCCGCCGTTCCTGCTGACGCGCCCTACCGGAACCCCCGCCTCTCCATCGACGAGCGCATTCGCGACCTGATCCCGCGGATGACCCTTGAGGAGAAGTTCTGGCAGCTGTTCATGATCCCGGGCAGCCTCGACGACCCGGCGCACGACTACTTCAACGGCGCCTTTGGCCTGCAGATCAGCGCTGACACCAGCCTGCCCCCCGCCGAGGCCGCGCGTGCCCACGCCGAGCGCGTGAACACGATCCAGCGCTACTTCGTGGAGCGCACGCGGCTGGGCATCCCGATCATCCCGTTCGACGAAGCCCTGCACGGGCTGATGCGCGACGGCGCGCTGGTGTACCCGCAGGCCATCGGGCTCGCCGCAACCTGGGACAGCGCGCTCGTCACGCGCGTGAGCGAGACCGTCGCGCGCGAGACGCGGGCGCGAGGCGTGCGCATGGTGCTGTCGCCGGTCGTGAACATCGCGAGCGATGTGCGCTGGGGGCGCGTGGAGGAGACCTTCGGCGAGGACGTGTACCTGACCTCGGCCATGGGCCGCGGCTTCGTGCGCGCCTTCGAGGGCGCCGGGATCGTCACCACGCCGAAGCACCTGGTGGCGAACGTCGGCGAGGGCGGACGCGACAGCTATCCTGTAGATGTCAGCCGCCGGCTCCTGCACGAGCGTTTCCTGCCGCCATTCCGCTCGCTGATCACGGAGGCCGGCGCCCGTTCGGTGATGACGGCCTACAACTCTGTCGATGGCCTGCCGGCTACGCAGAACGGCCCGCTGATGAACGGCCTCGTGAAGGGTGACTGGGGGTTCAGGGGCTTCATCATTTCCGACGCGGCAGCCACGGGTGGCGCCACGGTGCTGCATCACACCGAAGCCAGCACGGCCACCGCAACGCAGCGCGCGTTCGCCGGCGGGCTCGATGTCGTGTTCCAGTCGGAGTGGCCGCAGCATCGGCCCTACCTCGAGGCCTTCCGTCGCGGGCTGGTCTCCGACTCGGTGATGAGCGCCTCGGTCGCGCGCGTGCTCCGCGCCAAGTTCCAGCTCGGCCTCTTCGAGCAGCCGTACGTGAATGTGGATTCCGCGGGCGTACTCGCGAACCGTCGTGAAAGCCGTGCACTGGCCCGAGAGGCAGCGCGGAAATCCCTCGTGCTGCTCCGCAACGAGCGGAACACCCTGCCCTTCCGGGATGGCCTGCGCCGCATCGCCGTGATCGGAGCGGACGCCACCGAGTGGCGGCCCGGCGGCTACAGCGGCCGCGGCATCGCGCCGGTATCCATCCTCGACGGCATCCGCAGCGCCGCCGGCGCGAACGCCACGGTGCGGCACGCACCTGGCCCAGGCCGCCTCGCGCCCACGCACGCCGTGGTACCCGCCGAGGCCCTCTCGCAATGGGACCGCGACGGCAGCGCCATCCCCGGCCTTCGCGGCGAGTACTTCGCCAACAACACGCTCGCCGGCACGCCACAGCTCACCCGAACCGACGCCCGCATTGACTTCGGCTGGACGCTCAACTCCCCGGCGCGCGGGATTCCCTATGACTGGTACTCCGTGCGCTGGACCGGCCGCCTCACCGTGCCGGCCTCCGGCGTCGAGCGGCTGGGCATCGAAGGCAACGACGGCTACCGCCTCTGGATCGACGGCCGCCTGATTCTCGACAACTGGGAGAAGCGCTCGGCGGGCACGCGCCTTGTCGACGTCCCGCTGGCGCCGAACAGCACGCACGAGATCCGCCTGGAGTACTTCGAGAGCAGCGGCAACGCCCGCGTGAAGCTCGTCTGGGATGCCGGTGTGCCGAGCGAGGCCGACTATCAGGCAAGCATCGCCGAGGCCGTGCGCCTCGCGCGGCAGAGCGAAGTCGCGGTGATCGTCGCCGGCATCGAGGAGGGCGAGTTCCGCGACCGCGCCTCGCTCGCGTTGCCCGGCCGGCAGGAGGCGCTCATCAAGGCCGTGGCCGCCACGGGGACTCCGGTGGTGGTCGTCATCGTCGGCGGCAGCGCCGTCACCATGTCACCGTGGCTGGAGGACGTGGGTGCGGTGCTCTTCGCCTGGTATCCTGGTGAGGAAGGCGGCAACGCCATCGCCGATGTGCTCTTCGGCGATGAGAGTCCGGCCGGTCGCCTGCCCATCACCTTCCCGATCAGTGAAGGCCAGCTGCCACTGGGCTACGACCACAAGCCCACCGGCCGCGGCGACGACTATGTGGACCTCACGGGCCACCCGCTCTTTCCGTTCGGCTACGGGCTGAGCTACACGCGCTTTACCTATACCAACCTGCAGATCACGCCGGACACGATCGATGCCGATGGCACGGCCGTCGTGTCGGCCACCATCACCAACAGCGGCAGCCGTGCCGGCGACGAAGTGGTACAGCTCTATCTCCGCGACGTGCTTGCCAGCGTCGCACGCCCCGTCCAGCAGCTCGCCGGCTTCACTCGCATCCACCTCTCGCCCGGAGAATCCCGAGAGGTGACGTTTCAGGTCACCCGCAGCCAACTCCAGATGCTCGACGCCGACCTGCACTGGGTGGTCGAGCCCGGCCTCTTCCGCGTCCAGGTGGGCGCATCGTCGCGCGACATTCGCCTGCGCGGGGAGCTCGTGATCCGATGAACCGTCCAATCTGCCGTCGTGACTTCGTCCGCAGCACCGCCGGTGCCGCGGCGCTCGCCGGCCTGCTACCGGGTGCCCTGAGCAGTTGCGGCCCAGCGCCCGTCGCCCGCCCGCGACCCTCGGAGCCGCAGTTGCACTGGCAGCGCGACGAGCTCGCGCTGTTCCTCCACTTTGGCGTGAATACGTTCACCGACCGCGAGTGGGGCGATGGCACGGAGTCGCCCAGCATCTTCAACCCCACGCGGCTCGATGCTCGCGAATGGGCCCGCACGGCGCGGGCCGCGGGTTTCAAGTGCCTGATCCTCACGGCGAAGCACCACGATGGCTTTTGCCTCTGGCCCACGGCCACCACGCAGCACTCCGTGGCGAGCAGCCCGTGGCGCAACGGCAGTGGTGACCTGGTCCGGGAGTTCACCGAGGCCTGCCGCGCGGAAGGACTCGGCGCCGGCCTCTACCTCTCGCCCTGGGACCGCAACGCCGCCGTGTATGGCGATTCGCCGCGCTACAACGAGATGTACGAGGCGCAGCTCACCGAGCTTCTGACGCGCTACGGCGCCATCCAGGAGGTCTGGTTCGACGGCGCCAACGGCGAGGGGCCGAACGGCAAGCGACAGGAGTATGACTGGCCGCGCACGTGGAGGAAGGTGCGTGAACTGCAGCCAGCGGCGGTGATGTTCTCCGACGCAGGACCGGACGTCCGCTGGATCGGCAACGAACGTGGTGTGGCCGGCGAGACCAACTGGTCGACCGTGGATCCCAGCATCGTGCCGGTTCCCGGGCTCTCGGGTGACGAGGTCATGCGCTCGCTGCAGGAAGGAGACCGCGACGGCAGCGTGTGGCGGCCCGGCGAGACCGACGTCTCGATCCGGCCTGGCTGGTTCTATCATCCCGCCGAGGACGGGAAGGTGCGCAGCGTGGAGGATCTTGTCGGGCTCTACTTCACCAGCGTGGGCCGGAACTCCAAGCTGCTGCTCAACGTGCCGCCCACCCGCGAGGGCCAGCTGCACGCCACGGACACGGAGCGGTTGCTCGGCATGCGGGCGCGGCTTGATGCCATGTTCGCCGAGGACTTGGTAAAGGGAGCGGAGTACAGCTGGCGTGCGCGACGCGGCGGTGGCGGGACGGCGACGGTCACCCTGGCGTCAGCGCGGAGCGTGGGCATCCTCGACCTCCGCGAGTGGATCGAGGAGGGGCAGTCGGTGGCGGCGTATCGGGTCGAGGGGCTTTCCGAGGGCAGCTGGCGCGAGATTGCCGCGGGCACGACCATCGGGTACCGCCGACTGGCGCGAATCGAGCCCGTGACGCTCAATGCGCTACGCGTGACGGTGGCGGATGCCGCAGGTCCGGTGCCTGGCATTCGGATCGGGGCCTTCGCGCCGACCGACGACTGAGTCGTAGAGGCCAAGAACCACCGCAGGCCGTGCCCTATCGCAGGCGCCCGGCGCCGCGCTCAGGGCGCGGTTGCGACGCCACACAGCACCCGCGCCGCTTCCTGGACCGCCGCTGAAAGCCCGGCGTGCGCCTCGCGCAGTTCAGCCGCCGCGTTGCCCTCTCCTACGCCGCGCGCGATCACCGTATCGGCCGAGTCCAGCCGCGTCCCCGCGCGCTGGATCGGTTCGCAGCGCCGACTGTTTGCCCCAACCACCAGATGCGCCCGCGCCTGCTGCAACGAAGCGGCCACGACGAGGCTCCGCGAGTCATCGCCGGACTCCACGCTGTCGGCGAGCGCGAGGAAGCCCATCGCCGTCTCATACGACTCCGGGATCGAGTCCACCGAGCGCCGCAGCTGATCGAGTCCACGGCCCACGAGGTACGCCCGCAGCATCAGCGCGCCATCACCCGTGCGCGGAGCCTTGGCGAGCACCGCGAGCGCGGAATCCGCCGCACCGTCCTGGAACCAGAGCTCCGCGAGCCGGAGATACGCCGGCGCGAGTGACGCATCGGCCCCCACGGCCTGCGAAAGCGCCGAACGTTCGGCCCCCGCGTCACCAGCTGCGCGCGCCCGCTGGGCGGCAAGGACGCGCAGCGGGGCGAGACTCGGGAACTTCGCGAGGCCGCGTGCGAGCGCCGCATTGTTCTCGCCCGACACCAACTCCACGTATTGCACAAAGAGCCGACCGTCCTGCGGATGCTCGGCCACCGCGCGAGCCGAGCGGGCCACGGCCCGGATGGTGTCGCCGCGCATGCGCAGGGCCTCCACGTGCCGGACGGCGTAGTTCGGGTCGCTGGCAAACACCGCGTCGACCCGGTCGAGGGAGTCGCCGAGCGCGGCGGCCTCGGCCCAGCGGTTGAGCGTGTGCAACGCCCGGAAGCGCAGCCTGGCATAGCGCGGCTCCGTGGCGTGGTAAAGCGTCACCGTATCGAGCGCCACCACTGCATCGCGCGGACGATCGAAGCGGAGCATCACCTCCACCGCCTCCACGCCGATGTCCAGCGTATCGGGCCGCCGCTGCACGAGCTCCCGCCAGGCCGTGACCGCGCGCGTGCGCGCCGCCGCCGTGTTGCGCCCCTCCGTCTGCGCGAGGTTGGCCAGGGCCTGCGCACGCATGGTCAGTGCAATGACATTTGCCGAGTCGCGCGCCAGGATGAACTCCGCCACGCGGATGATCGAATCCCGCTGCACCGGCAGCGCCGGGAGCACCCGCACCAGGCAGTTCCGCGCGAGCAGGCCGTCCGGATAGCGCGCGAGCGCCTGCCGTGCGACGCGGGCGGCCTCCTCCGCCTGCCCGCTGCGCGCGAGGTTCTCGCAGGCGCGCGTACCGTCCATCTGGGTCCGGGCACGCTGCACGAGCCGCGCCAGCGCCTCCGCGGCGGCGTCGCGTCCGACGCCGCCGCCCCGGGGCAGGAGTTGGCGCACGCGTGGGTCGCGCACCAGCCCAAGTGTCCCGGTGAGCTCGATGGTGTCGCCGAACGACCGCACCGTGGCGTGCAACACCTCGTCGGCGCGCGAGATGCGGGCGATCCACCCGATTTCCTGTGGTCGCGCGAGTTCCGGCCGCTCCACCCCGCCCGCCTTCAGCATCCGCTCGGCCGAGTCCGCACCGGCCACGCCGAGGGCCTCGCGCCCGGCGGCCTTCACGAGCGCGGCGCGCATCTCGTAGGCCACGCGGAGGCCCAGTCGGCGATCCTCGGCGTCGTGGAACGGCAGCACGAGGAGGGTCTGCCGGACAAAGGTCTCGGAGGCCTGCGCGGCCAGCCGGGACGGACAAGGTGCGAGCAACGCGGGGAGCGCCACCACAGACGCGATTGTCCGCCTGACCCACGTGGTCTTGAGGGGCGCGAGCAGCCTGACCCGAGAAGTTATTCGCGCCCGGGGACCGAGCCAACCGGGGTGCCGCAGGCGGTCCGTCCGTCGAGACGGCGTGCCCTGCTGCCGGTTCGCGCTATAATTGCGCATGGCCGCCTCCGACCGCTTCGAGATCTCCAGGCGTGCGTTCGCCACGTTCCTTGCCGCCGCACCCTTCGCGCCACTGTGGCCGGCTCAGGTATCCGACGCCGCACGCGCCGGTGCGCCAAAGGGTCCTGCATGGCGGCCCCCAGGTGGCGCCCGCACGGTCACCCTGCTCTACACCAACGACTTCCACAGCGCATTCCAGCCGGTCCCGGCCTTCTGGCGACCCGGGTCGCCCTCGCTGGGCGGTGCCGCCCACCTCGCCACGCTGATCGAGCGCGAACGGGCTCTCGCGGACACCGCGTTCCTGCTCGACTCCGGCGACATGTTCACCGGCACGCTCTCCAAGCTCACCGAGGGCGAGGCGCTGCTGGAGCTGATGCTTCTGCTCCGCTATGACGCCATGGGCGTGGGCAACCACGAGTTCGACTACGGCTGGCAGGCCTTCGAGCGCGGCATCACACGGGTGCCCTTCCCCGTGCTCTGCTGCAACGTGCGCTATCGCGGCTCGGGCGTTCGCTTCGCGCGACCGCACACGATCCTCGAGCGCGACGGCGTGCGGATCGGCGTCATCGGCGTGATGGGCACGCGGGCGGCGACCCAGACCATCATGCCGTCCAAGGTGGCGGAACTCGAGTTCACGGACCCCATCGAGGAGGCCAGGGCCAGCGTTCGTGCCCTGCGCGGTGCCGTGGACGTGATCGTGGTGCTCGGACACCAGGGCCTGCCGGGGCCGATGCAGTCGGACGCCGAGAACGACCCGACGGTGCAGCGCTCGCTCGACGAGGACGTGGCGTTCTGTGGCGCCGTGCCGGGCATCGACGTCTACATCGCCGCCCACTCGCACCATGGGCTGGAGGCGCCCATCGTGCATCCGACCACCGGCACGGTCATCACGCAGACCTATGGCTACGGCACGCGCCTGGGCCGGGTGCGCCTCGCCCTCGACGGCGGACGCGTGATGGGGCACGACGTGAGCCTGCTGCCGGTGGAGAGCGACCGTATTCCGGCGCACCCGGGCGTGGCCGCGCGCGTGGCGCAGTACCGCGCGAAGGTGGCGCCGCAGATCGGCCCGCCGCTGGGGCGCGCCGCCGCGCGCTTCACGCGGCGCTATCACCACGAGTCCACGCTGGGCGCGCTCTGCGCCGACGTGATGCGCGCCCAGGCCGGCAGTGAGGTGGGCATCACCAATGCCGGCGGTCTTCGGGCCGACCTCCCCGAGGGGACCATCGACCGCGGGCACGTGCTCGACGCCTTTCCCTTCCTCAACGACTCCGTGACGGTGGAGTTGCCGGGCGGCGCGCTGTGGGAAGTACTCGAGCAGGGCTGCTCGCTGCAGGCGGGGATGGTCCAGGTCAGCGGGCTCTCCCTCCGCTACGATCCGCGCCGGCCGGCGGGTGCACGGGTGCTGTCGGTGGAGGTCGGCGATGCACCCCTGGAGCGCGAGCGGCGCTACCGGGTGACCACCAACTCCTTCCTGGCCGAGGGCGGCGACGGATACCGCAGCTTCCTGGACGGGCGGGTGCAGCGGCGCGATGCCGTGCTGAGCGAGCTGGTGGTGGAGCACGTGCGACGCGTCGGTACCGTGGAGCTTCCGCGGTTGGGGCGGATCGTCGCAGGCTGATTCCGGGGTGTTCTCCGGCTGCCGGACCAAATCACGATGCGCGGGGCCGCCGTGCGCGGATCGCCGGTATTCGGATGTGGATGGCCGTGCAGGCCGCGTCGGGTGCGGCCGCTGACATCGGCGTGCAGAATCCACACTACTACCAGACCGACTTCTCCAGGGAGTAGTTCGCGACCCGACGCGTCCAGGTCTACGAGGCCATCGGCCGTCAGGGAATCGCTGTCATCCAGGGGGCGGCCGGCGTGCCGGGTGCGACGCACCTCTTTGAGGAGCCGGGCGCCCTGGACAGGGTGGCGCAGCTCGCCGCGGCTCGGTTTGCGCGTCACCTGTGCCGCAGGGAATGAGGCCAGACAGGAGGAGCCCCCGCTCGCAGCATCACTGCGACACGGGGGCTCACTCTCGCTGGCGAGGTACGGCTGCTGTTTCGACTCACCACGGGATGCGTGGTCCCGCCTTCCCTCTCTCCCTTGTCGGACGGTCCCGACTCAGGTGCCCTCAATCGCGAAGAGGACCTCGGCTGTGTCCAGCGACCTCACAGCCCGCACGTCAGGTGTCGAATCCCTTCGTGCACCCTTCCGCCCAGCGTCCTGTGGGAAGGATCCACCCAGAGCGACCGTCTCTGGGTGCGCGTGAACAATGGCGCCGGTGCGCCGACCCAACAATAAGGCAATCCCTGAAATGCCGACGAGACGTCCTGTAGGGATTGGCTTTCGCCCAATTCCCCGACGCAACTCGCGGTGAAATCACGACTGCGCGGCACACACGCCGCGCACACTGTTTGGAGCGAACGCGCCCCGATTTCACGGAGGTCACTATGCTCGCGCGTGAACTGATGACAGGTTATCCAGCCGTCGTGACCGGCGACGACTCGCTGCGCACGGCAGCGGACGAGATGCGCACGCACAATGTCGGCCTGCTGCCGGTTGTGGCTGACACTCACACCAGACGCCTGATCGGCGTCATTACCGACCGCGACATCGTGATCCGCGGGGTGGCCCATGGTCACGGCGCCGGCGCCAAGGTGCGTGACCATATGACGGCCGGTCCGTTGCACACGGTTGACGCCGACGACAGCGCCGACGAGATCGCCACGGTGATGCGCCGGCACCAGGTCCGGCGGCTTCCGGTGGTGGACGCCAAGGATTCCGTGATCGGCATCGTGGCGCAGGCGGACCTGGCCCTGACCATCGGGCCACAGGACCCCCTGCTTGTCGAACGGACCATCGAATCCATCTCCCGGCCCGCCGTACTCATGGGCTAGGCCTAACGGAGATCGCCCCACCACAGCGATGCGCCGCGGTTGGCGCAGGTCGAGGGCGACGAGGTCTGGTCTGACAAGGCGGGGGAGTTCGGGTCGCGGAAGTGGGGAAGGCGTGTCTTAAGACGTTGGCTGGCAAGCGTTTGGGGGTGTACTTGGCAGCCGCCACGGTGGTGACGCGGGACGGGATGGGAT
>JAYQOZ010000026.1:0-5609 GCA_038145035.1 Gemmatimonadaceae bacterium
CAGGGCGGCGGCCGCGAGGATGCCCGACTGCCGCATGCCGCCGCCGAGGCGCTTTCGCACCTCCCACGCGCGCCGCATGGCCCGCTCGCCTCCCACGAGGATGGCACCCACCGGCGCCCCCAGGCCCTTCGAAAACGAGCACATCACGGTCTCGGCGCAGTCGGCGAAATCCTTCAGCGAGGTGCCCGTGGCCACGTGCGCGTTCCAGAGCCGTGCGCCGTCGAGATGCAGCGGCAGCCCCTGCTCCGCCGCCACGTCACGGATCTTCTGCAGCGTGGCCAGCGGCGTCACCATGCCGCCCGCCCCGTTGTGCGTGTTCTCGGCGCAGACCAGCGTGGCCCGCGGCGCGTGCGGCGAGGCCGGCCGGAATGCCGCACGCAGCGCGTCCGGTTCGAGCACCGGTGCACCGCGCACCAGCCGCACCTGCAGGCCGGCCAGCGCCGCCGTGCCGGCGATCTCCCAGTTCACGATGTGCGAGTCGTCGTGGCAGTAGACCTCGGTCCCGGATTCGCCGAGCAGCCAGAGCGCGGCCTGGTTGGCCATCGTGCCCGTCGGGAAGAACAGCCCCTTCGGCTTGCCCAGCATCGCCGCCACGGTCTCCTCGAGTCGGCGCACCGTCGGGTCGCCGTCGAGCACGTCGTCGCCGACCTCGGCCTCGGCCATCGCCTTCCGCATCGCCGGCGTGGGACGGGTGACGGTATCGCTGCGCAGGTCGATCACGGCGGCCACGGCTTAACTCGCGGAGAGGGGGGCGAAATGGGTGCGGGTCGCGCTCGCGACCTCGGCACCGAGCACGAAGATGAGCGCCGCATAGTATGTCCAGAAGACCACGGTCACCAAGGCGCCCAGCGTGCCGGTGTAGACCGACGTGGGCGGAAAGGCACGCAGGGCCCAGCCGAACCCGAAACGCGCCACCTCGAACAGGGCCCCGGCGGCCACGCCGCCCGCCAGCGCCGGCAGCCAGTCCGTCCGCTGCTTCGGCAGCCAGCGGTAGAGCGAGACGAAGATCGCCATCACGCTCAGCAGCGCCAGCACGCGCCCCAGTGCCACCTCCACGCCGCTCAGGACCTCGGAGCGCAGGCCGTACTCCAGCAGCGTCGTGCCGATCCGGCCGCTGCCCACCGTGAGCCAGGCACTGGTCACGATCCACACGCCCATCAGCATCACCGTCATCACCGAGAGGTGCAGGTCCCAGAGCATGCCGCGGAAGTAGCTGCGGTCTCGGCCGTGGTCGAAGACCCAGGTCATCACGCTGCGCAGCGTGCCGAAGAGCCGCGCCGAGAACCAGAGAAACAACAGCGCACCCGACACGCCGAACGCGGTACGGGTGCGCATGACGTCCTGCAGGATGGGGTCGAGCATCGAGCCGCCGACGTCGAACTGAGGCGGCAGCAGGCGGTCGAGCACCACCTGGACGCGGCCGGCGGAGTCCGGACCCGGCTCCCCGAGCACGAATCCCAGGATGCCGGCCACGAGCAGGATGAACGGCACGCCGGCGAGGAGGACGTTGAACGCCACCCCGCCGGCGAGGAACATCACGTCATCGTTGGCCGAGCCGCGGACGGCGTCCCGGAGCACCAGCCCGATGCGCGGGATCAGACGCCGTCGTCCCCGTCGTCATCGAAGGCCTCGCGGTGCTGCGCGAGCCGGGCCTCGAGCGCCTCCCGTGCGTCGCGGGCCGCCGACCGCCCGCGCTTGCGCACGTCCCGCGCCGTCGCGCGGCCGCCCTTCTTCATGTCCTCGACCATGTCGCGGCCGACGCGCACCACGTCCTCGGCCGCCTCGCGCCCGGACTCGGCCATCTCGCGCGCCCGGCGCTTGACGCGTCGTGCGCCGCGCCGGATATCGCGGCGCGTCTCCTCGCCGGACTGCGGCGCAAAGAGCAGGGCCAGGCCGGCCCCGATGGCGGCGCCCAGCAGGAAGAGGCCGAAGCCGCTGTCCTTCCGCCGCGTGAGTACCACCGCCGGTTCCTCCGACCGTTCAGCCACCGTCCACCTCCGTCAGAGTTCCACGAGCACCAGGAAGCGCGAGGGCCGCCAGAACACCTCGGGCGACGCGATCCGCAGGGTCCCCCTGAACCTGCCATCGGGGGGCATCCCGTCCAACCCCGCGACGTCATTCGGCGACACGAGCCGGTAGCTCTTCGCCGGGTTCGGCAGCGAAAGCTCGTTCAGCGCGCGACGGTCCGCCGCGGTGAAATCCCCGGCTTCCAGCGTGCGCGCCAGCACCGAGGTGCGCCCGATGCCCAGCATGCCGCCGCGCTGCTCGATGATGCCGCGGCGCAGCAGGTCGGCCTTGGTGCCGGCCACCCAGTACACGGTGTTGTTCTCGGTCATCAGGGCGTCCTTGTCCTGCTGGAGCACCTGCGCCTCGCTGGCCAGCTGCGCATTGGCATCGCGCAGCTGGGCGTTCTCGGCGGTCAGCGACGTCACCTGGTCCACCAGCGCCAGGATCTCCTGCTTCTGGTTCTCCACCAGCGTCTGGAAGGCCGTGACGGTGGAGTCGAGCTTGCGGGCCTGCTCGGCATTGTCGGCGGTGAGCGCGGTGATCCGGCGGCGGCTGGCCGCCATCCGCTCCTCGGCCGTCCTCACGCGCGCCGTGAGCTCGGTCATGCGCTCGAGGAGCTGCATGCGCGCCTCGGCGGGCGAGAGCGTTTCCATCTCGTTGTCGCGGGCGGCCACGGGCTGTCCCGTGCGCACCTTGTCGAGTTCCTCGTTGGCGTCGCTGATGAACTGCGACGTGGCCACTACCTCGGCCAGCAACGAGTCCTTCTCGGCACTCAGCGCGGCCTGCTGCGCGAGCTGGCGGTCAAACTCGGTCTTGGAGACGCAGGCGGTCGCGACGAGCGCGACGGCCGTGAGGGTTGCGATGTGTCTCATCAGATCACTCCGGTGCGGGAACCGGCGGGGAGCGAACCGTTCACTCACCCGCGTCGGGATCGTCGGGCGCCGCGTCGACGGCGGGGCCTCCGGTTCCAGGGGCTGACCGGACGATCGCCGGCCCTTGTACATACTTCGCGACGGCGGCCGCTGTTCCGGCCCCCGCGAGCTTCTCGAAGAAAAACGTGAACTTGGCCTCGTAGGCCGCGGCCAGCCTGGCCTGCACGTCCGCCGGCAGGTTCCAGAGCTGCCGCTTGAACGGGCCCAGCGCCTTCTTGCGCGTCTTGTAGAAGAACTGCTCGTCGGTGTCACCCGCCTTCCGCTCCTCGGCGGCGTTGGCCGTGAGCCAGGCGTAGATCTCCGCGCGCAGCGCCTCCGGCAGGTGATCGTACAGCATGTTCTGGAAGCCGGTGGCGAGGTGGATCTCCGCCGTCTCCGTGCGCGGGAAGTGATAGAACGCGCTGTCCGGCAGCGTCGAGGCGCCGTGCTGCACCGCCCCGCTCAGGCCGTACTTCTCGCGCGAGACCCGCGAGAGGTCCTCGAGCGTCCTGAAGTCGAGGTTCACGTCCGCGATCGAGCCGTCGGCCAGCACCACGCCGCCGTGCGACGTGCCGGACTGCACGGAGATCTTGCTCAGGCCCACCATGCCCTTGGCCTGCGCTTCGAGGGTGCGGTTGTAGCCATCCATGAAGGCCTCGAGCTCCGCCACGGTGGAGTTCTCGGTTCCCACCTCGCCGATCTCGCCGCCCAGCGAGATGGTGACGCCCTTCGGCTCCAGCGAGCGGACGTAGCGTGTCAGCTCGACCGCCACCTCGTAGTTCAGGCGCTGCTGCGCGTCGAGCGTGTCGTGGGAGAGGTCCACCAACGTGGACGTGTCGATGTCGATGTTGAAGAAGCCCGCCGTGACCGCCTCGAGCGCCAGCTGCTTCACCGCGCTCACCTCGGCCACCGGGTCCGCCTTGTACTTCTTGGCGTTGACCTGGAAGTGGTCACCCTGGATGAATACCGGCCCGCGATGGCCCTCGCGCAGCGCGGCGGCCAGCATCACGGTCACGTACTCGGCGGGGCGCTGGCTGGTATAGGCGATCTCCGAGCGCGCGATCTCGAGGATGAAGGCGCCGGCCCTGGTCTTCCTCGCCGCGCGGAAGATCGCGCAGGCCGTATGGTACGCGTCGCCGCGGATGTTCATCGCCGGCACCGTTCCCGGCGGGACATCGCCGCGGCCGCGGGCCATGTAGTAGTCGTGGATGGACGCCGAGGAGGTGCCCACCGCGCGCCCCAGCTCCCAGATCGTCCAGCGCGCCCACTCCTGCTCCGCCTCGTCACCGAAGACGGCGAGGCGCACCAGCGCGTCCATCATCGGGGAGGCGAGCGCGGCTTCGTCGCGAAGCGTGATCGAATGGTCGGCAATCGTCGCCGCCCCGCCGAGGGCGGCGGTCACGGAGGCGGGGAGCGTGCTCATGGTCGCGAAGGGACGGAGGGTGGGGCGGCGCCGGCAGGCGCGCAGTCAGGGGCGACCGCCCGCAGGCGGCACGCCGGTCCAGCCAGTGCAATCTGTCAGTCTTGCACGCTCCGAGCAACGCAGGGGACCGCGCGCGGCGGCCTCCCACGTGGCACTCACAGCAGCCACTGGGGGTCGCTGGCCGGCAGGGACTCCCAGACCTCGCGCATCCCCTGCCACTGCGGGTGCCCGAACTGAAAGTAGGTGAGCTGCTTGCCGAGCTCGACGCCGGGCTGGTTGAGCGGATCCACGCCGTAGAGCTGACCGGCGTAGATGGTTGCCAGCTCGAAGAACATGAAGAGACCGCCCAGGTGCCAGGCGTCGGCCTCGGACACCCGCAGCGTCATCGTCGGGGGGGGGCCCCCCCCCCGCCCGCCCCCCCGCGCCCCCGCCCCCGCGCGGCGAAGCCACGCCCGCGCAGATAGGCCAGCTCCGCCGGTGTCTCCGCCGCATCGGGAATCAGGAGCTCGTCCGGATGCGACTCCACATCGATGAACGTGACGGTCTTGTCCGCCGGCCCCTCCATGAAGAGCTGCACCTGCGCGTGCTGATCGGTGGCGCCCACCGCCGCGATCGGCGTGGGCCCCACGTGCGCGCCGTCGGCGCGCCGCTTGCCCAACGACTCGGCCCAGAGCTGCACGAACCAGGGGGCCAGGTCTCGGAACGCGTCGCTGTAGGGCATCAGCACGTGCATGCCCTGCCCCGCCTCCTGCTGCGCCCGCCACTGCAGCGCCGCGTAGGCCAGCGCGGGATCCTCGCGGAACGAGGCGCCCGCGCAGCGGTCCCGCATGGCGGTGGCGCCCGCGACGAGGCCTTCGACGTCCATGCCCAGCAAGGCCGCGGGCAGCGTGCCCACCGGCGAGAGCACGGAGAAGCGCCCACCCACGTTGGGCGGCACCTCGAAGGCTGGCACGCCCTCGCCATCGGCGATGGCACGCAGGGCGCCCTTGGCGGGATCCGTGATGAAGGTCAGGTGCTCGCGCGGCGACAGGCCGGCGGCCCGCATCCGATCGCGCACGAAGAGATACTGCGACATGGTCTCGGCCGTACTGCCCGACTTGGAGACCACGAGTACGCGGGTGCGCGCGAGGTCCACGAGGTCGAGCAGGCCGCCGACGCTGCGCGGGTCCACGTTGTCGAGCACGTGCAGCCGGGCGCGTCCGTCGCGCTGGGTCGGGGCGGGATGGGGCGGTTCGCCGGCCGCCGTGGCACGGGGGGCGCGGGCGCCG
>JAYQOZ010000026.1:5619-13133 GCA_038145035.1 Gemmatimonadaceae bacterium
GTGCGAAGGCACACCGTGCCCAGCGCCGAGCCGCCGATGCCGAGGACGATGAGGTCGTCGAGGCCGCGCCGGGCCGTCGCCGCGAAGTCCAGCACGCGCGCACGTTCCGCCGCCTGCGCCTCCAGGGCGCGGAAGCCGAGCAGGCCCGCGTCGTCCATGGCGCGCAGGCCGGTCACCGCCTCGGCGAGGCGCGGGGCCAGGGCATCAAGGGCCGCCGCGTCCGGACCCGAAGGCACGGCTGGGCGCAACATTCCGCTCACATCGAGCCGGATGGTCATCTCAGGAAATCTCCACCGTCAGTCCGTCATACGCGGGTGCGATGCCCGCAGGCAGCGCCGCAGAGAGCGGGGCGTGCGTCGTTTCGTGCGTCAGGTGCGTCATGTAGGTCCGCGGCGCGCCCACGCGGGCCGCCGTATCCACGGCCTCGCCAACGGAGAGGTGCGTCGGATGGGCCGTAAGGAACAGCGCGTTGAGCACCAGCACCTCGGCGCCGCGCAGGGTGGCGAGGGCTTCGTCCGGCAGGGCCTTCGCGTCCGTCACGTAGGCCAGCGGGCCGATGCGATAGCCAAACACGCGGATGCGCCCGTGCGGCAGCGCCACCGGCGTCACGACGAGGTGCCCGATGCGCGTCGGCACGCCGGCCTCCAGGGGATGCGCAAAGCCCTCCGGCTTGCTCGTACCGGGCAGCGCCTTCATGGCCGAGTCGAAGACGTAGGGAAAGCGGTGCACCAGGGAGGCAAGTGTCTCTGCCGGTCCGTACATCGGCAGCGGGCCGTCGCGGCGCACCGAGATGGCCCGGATGTCATCGATGCCGTGCGTGTGGTCCGCGTGCGCGTGGGTGAACAGCACCGCATCCACACGGTCCACGCCGGCGGCGATCAGCTGCAGCCGGAGCTCCGGCGGCGTGTCGAGCAGCAGGCGCAGGCCCTGGTCCTCGACGACCGCGCCGACCCGGGAGCGCTTGTCCCGGGGATCGTCCGAGCGGCAGGTGACGCAGTGACAGCCGATCTGCGGCACCCCGAAGCTCGTACCCGTCCCCAGGAAGGTCAGCCTCACACCGTCTCCACCTTCAGCTGGTTCGTCGTGCCAGGCACGTCGAAGGGCACGCCCGCGGTGACGACGATGCGGTCACCGGGCTTGGCGAGGCCGTGCTGCACCAGCAGGCGCCGCGCCATCTCGTCCATTTCGTCGTAGGTGTCGCAGTGCGGTACGAGGAACGACACCACACCCCAGACCAGCGCGAGCTGCCGGTACGTCGCGGGATTGTCGGTCAGCACCACGATGCGCACGTTCGGCCGCCGCGCCGCCACCACGCGGGCCGAGAAACCGCTCTTGGTAAACACCACCACGGTACTCGCGCCGACCAGGCGCACGGCGGTGACGCTGGCGGAGGCGATGGTCTCCTCCACCGTCGCCGTGCCGGCCTCGAGGCGGTCGATGCCCTGCCCCCGGGCCACCGGCGCCCGCTCGGCCGCCGTGGCAATCCGGCGCATCGCCTGCACGGCCAGCACCGGGTGCAGGCCCGCAGCCGTCTCGGCCGAGAGCATCACCGCATCCGTGCCATCGAGGATTGCGTTGGCCACGTCGCTGGCCTCGGCGCGCGTGGGACGCGGATGCTGCACCATCGACTCCAGCATCTGGGTGGCCGTGATCACGGGACGGCCGTAGCGCGCCGCGAGCCCAATGATGCGCTTCTGCGCCAGCGGCACCTCCTCGAAGGGGAGCTCCACGCCGAGGTCCCCGCGTGCGACCATCACCGCGTCGGCCTCCCGCAGGATGCCCTCGATGCGAGTGAGCGCGGAGTCCTTTTCGATCTTCGCCACCACCAGCATGCCCTTGGGCAGCAGCGCCTTGAGTTCGGTGATGTCCTCGGGCCGACGCACGAAGCTGAGCGCGAGGTAGTCGAGCTCCTGCTCGATGGCGAACGGGATGTCCTCACGGTCCTTCTCCGTGAGCGAGGGCGCCGAGACGTCGATGCCCGGGAGGTTCATCCCCTTGTTGCTCTTGAGCAGCCCGCCGTATCGCACCTGCACCGTCACGCGTGGGGCATCCACGCCGGTCACGCGCAGGGCGATGAGCCCGTCATCCACGAGCACGGTGCCGCCCATCCGCACGTCCGTGGCAAGATCGGCGTAGGTGATCGGGATCTCGCCCTCGCGCGCCACATCCTCGGGCGCCAGCACCAGCGTATCACCTTCCTTGAGCGGGCGCGCCTCCTCGAGGTGCCCGATGCGAATGCGCGGGCCCTGCAGGTCGCCGAGGATTGCCACCGGACGCCCGAGCTCCTCGGCGATGCCGCGGATGCTGCCCACGGTCTTGGCGTGCTGCGCGTGCGTGCCGTGCGAGAAGTTCAGGCGGGCGACGTTCATGCCGGCCAGCATCAGCTGGCGGATGACATCGGGGCTGCTGGACGCCGGACCGATGGTCGCGACAATCTTGGTGACGTCGGAGGGAACGGGCAGCACGGGCACTGAGAGTGGGCGGTGGGAGGGGAGCCTAGCGGTCGACGGCGACGGCGTGCCCAAGGGCGGCCGTCTTGCGTTCGATGCCGGCGACCAGCGTGTCGAAGGACTTCTGGAACGAGGCCAGTCCCTCGCGCAACAGGGTGTCGGTGACGGTGTCCAGCGCGATGCCGAGCGCCGCGAGCTCGGCGATGCAGGCATCCGCATCGGCGACGTCGGCGTCCACCGTGCGGGCCGCCACGCCGTGGTCACGGAAGGCCTCGAGCGTGTTCGGCGGCATCGTGTTCACGGTGTGCGGCCCGATGAGCGCCTCCACGTAGATGGTGTCGCGGTAGGCCGGGTTCTTGGTGCTGGTGCTGGCCCAGAGCGGGCGCTGCAGCTGCGCGCCCCTGGCCGCGAGGGCCTCCCAGCGCGCCCCGGCGAAGCGCTGCTGGAACAGGCGGTACGCCAGCTTGGCGTTGGCAATGGCCGCCTTCCCCTTGAGGGACGTGGCGCGCTCCGCCGTGATGGTCCCCGCCGCGGCCAGCGCATCGAGTTGCGCATCGATGGCCGTGTCCACGCGGGAGACGAAGAACGAGGCCACCGAGGCCACGCCGTCGAGCGGCGCGCCGGCTGCGGCGCGGCGCTCCAGGCCCTGCAGGTACGCCTCGATCACCCTGTCGTAGGCCTCGACGGCAAACAGCAGGGTGACGTTCACGTTGAGGCCGTCGGCGATCAGGCGCTCGAGGGCCACGCAGCCGGCCGCGGTGCCCGGCACCTTGATCATCACGTTCGGACGATCCACCGTCTTCCAGAGCCGTTGCGCCTCCGCCACCGTGGCGTCGGCGTCGTTCGCCGCACCGGGCGAGACTTCGATGGAGACGTAGCCGTCGAGCCGCGTCGAGGCGTCGTAGACGCCGCGGAATGCGTCGCAGGCCACACGTACGTCGTCGGTCTCGACCAGTTCGAAGAGGTCCCAGGCCGTGCGGCCCGGGGCCGCCGCGCGGAGCTGCGCGTCATAGGACGTCCCCGAGGCCAACGCCTTCTCGAAGATGGTCGGGTTCGACGTCATCCCGGTCAGCGCCTCGTCCCTGATGCGCTGGGCCAGCGTGTCACCCTGCAGCAGGCTGCGGTCGATGAAATCGAGCCAGATGGACTGGCCGGCGGCGTGGAGGGCGTGGAGCGGGCTCTTGGACGCGGTCATGGGACTCGTGGCGGGGTCAGGAACTCGGGACGGACGTCGATAATTTAGCCGATGATGGCGGCCGCCGACGCCGTCCCCCACCTTTCAGCGTCCCGCAACGCACCCTTGGACCTCCACGCACCCCACACCACCCCCTCGCGCTCCGAGCGGACGCCGACCGATTCCGCATCCGGGACGCTCAGCCGCCTCCGTTGGCGGAGTTGGCAGCGCCTGCGCCTGACGGTGCAGCTCGGGGTCATCGGCGCCATCGTCACGCTCGCCTGGTTCCTGACCGCGCGGTTCGCGGCGGACCGCGCCGAGCTGCAGGCCGAGAAGCGCAACGCCCGGCAGTCCGCGCTTCAGGCCACCGAGGTGGCGGCAACGCGCCTGCTCACCGCCGCGACGGGCATGAACTCCGCGCAGCTCGGCTTTGCACAGGGCGGCAGCGAGGACCTTGCGCGGCTCTACGAGCGCTGGAAGGAGACGTTCGAGAGCGATGCCGTGTTGGTCCGCAGCCTGCTGACCGGGGTCCAAAGGTCCAGCATCGATCTTGACCGGATGGTGCGGCAGGTGGACGCGCTCGACCGTCGGGTTGCCATTCCCAACTTCGCCGAGGCGCGCCGGAGCGGCTCCGTGCAGCTCGGGAAGGCCACGTCCGCCCACGCGAGACTGGAGGTCTCGGCCGCCATCGCCGACTCGATCCGCTTCGACCACGGCCAGCTGATGCGCGAGATCCGCCTGGCGAACATCGCCGTGGAGCGCGATGCGGAGACGCAGGCCGCGCTGTACGAATGGGAGAACTTCCTGATCCGGATGGCTGCGGTGGCCATCTTCCTGCTGTTGCTGACGCTGCTGCTGCGCGTGGTGGCGCGGGCCCTTGGGCAGGTGGTGGCGGCGGCCGAGGCGCTGGATGCCGGCAACTATGAGGCGGCGCGACTCGTCGACGTGCGCCGGGCCCCGAACCACGAGATGGCACGGCTGGCCTTCACCTTCGACCGCCTTGCCCAGAGCATCGAGACGCGTGAGCGCCAGCTGCACGACGACATCGAACAGCTCACGGAACTGGAACGCCTGAAGTCCGACTTCGTCTCGACGGTCAGCCACGAGCTGCGCACCCCCCTGACGTCGATGCGCGGCGCGCTCGGACTGCTGCTCGGCGGCGCCAGCGGGGAACTGCCGGCCAAGGGCCGGGAGCTGCTTCGGATCGCGCTCACCAGCACCGACCGGCTCATCCGCCTGATCAATGACATCCTCGACATCGAGAAGATCGATGCGGGACACGTCAGCATCCGCCGCGACCGGCTGCAGGTGGGCCCGCTGCTGGAGAGCACCATCGCGGGCCTCGAAGGGCTGGCCCGCGAATCGGGCGTCACGCTGCGCCTCGAGCCGGTGGACCAGATCCCGGTGCTCGGGGACGCCGACCGACTCACACAGGTGTTCACCAACCTGATCTCGAACGCGGTGAAGTTCTCGCCGAAGGGCAGCGCGGTGGAGATCTCCGCCGCGCTGGGATCCGGCGAGGTCATCGTATCCGTGCGCGACCACGGCCCAGGCATCCCGCCGGAGTTCGCGTCGCGCATCTTCGGCCGCTTCCAGCAGGCGGGGGACGCCGCGGCGCGGCGCGGGGGCGGCACCGGTCTCGGGCTCGCGATCTCCAAGTCCATCACCGAACTCCACGGCGGACGCATCGGCTTCCGGGATGCGCCAGAAGGCGGCACCGCCTTCTGGGTGGCCCTGCCGCTGGCACCACTCGCGCGGTCCACCGGCGAGGAAGGACACGGCGTGCTGCTCATCGAGGACGACGACTCCATGCGCGATGTGCTCTGTGCCCTGATCGAGCCGTTCGCCCGCCCGATTCCCGTCGGCGACGCCGACGCCGCCTGGCGCACACTGGAGACGCAGACCGTGGGTGTCATCGTCCTCGACACCAGCCTGCCCGGTATGGACGGCCTCTCGTTCGCGCGGCAGCTCCGACGCGACCAGCGCTTCCGGACGCTGCCGATCCTGCTCTACTCCGCCACCATCTTTTCGGCTGATGACCTGCGCGACTCGGGCATCCGCATCGCCGACGCCTTCGTGAAGACCCGCGACTCGGAGGCGTCCCTCGTGGATCGGGTCCGTCGCGAGCTGCAGGGTGTCTCGTAGGGCGACACGACCGCGCGCCCGCCTTGCGCTCGCGTTCGCGCGGCTTTCGCGCTACGCGGCCTTCCTGGCGCCGATGCCCTCGCGGGTCATGCGCCCCCAACTCTCGACGCCGCGGAGGTAGTTCCAAAAGCCCTGCAGGCGGAACAACACCGTCATCTGGCGATAGCCAAGTCCCTCGATGATCGCGAACCAGAGCAGGCGCGCCAGGTCGATCGGCCGGCCATAGCGCCGGAACGACGCCTCCTCGAGGACGATGGCCCATACCGAGAGCAGTGTACCGAAGCCCACGGCCACCGCGAGGAAGAGCAGCGCGAACTGGAGATTCACCACGCCCAGCGCCAGGCCGACCAGCAGCCCCACCCAGCCCATCAGCTCCATCAGGGGGGCGATCATCTCGCCGAGGAAGAAGAACGGATAGGCGAGCATGCCGGCAGCCCCGTAGCGAGGATTCAGCATCATCGACCGGTGGTCGACCATCGTGGCGGTCAAGCCACGGTGCCAGCGCTCGCGCTGGCGTCGCAGCACGCGGATGGTGGCCGGAACCTCCGTCCACGCCACCGGATCCGGAATGAAGGGCAGCTCGGCCCGAATGCCCTGCTCGTGCAGGTAGCGCTGCAGCCGCACGCAGAGATCCATGTCCTCGGTCACGTTCCCGGTGCGGTAGCCACCGATGGCGAACAGGTACTCCTTGCGGAACAGCCCGAAGGCACCGGAGATGAGCAGGTTGCCACCCAGCCAGTTCCAGCCCAGACGCCCGAAGAGAAACGCACGCAGGTACTCCACGGTCTGGCAACCGACGATCCAGCGGTTGTCGACCCGCGCCTCCACGACGCGGCCCAGCTCCACGATGCAGTTGTTCGCCACGCGGACGGTGCCGCCAACCGCCGCGACGTTCGCGCCCAGCAGGAAGGGGCGCCCCAGGCGCATCAGGGCGTCGGGCTCGATCAGCGTGTCGGCGTCCACCGCCACCACGAACGGGTGCCGCGACGCATTCATCGCGGCGTTGAGCGCGTCGGCCTTGCCACCGTTCACCTTGTCGAGCACGAGCAGCCGCGCGTGGCGCCGCGAGCGGTAGAAGGCCCGCACCGCCTGGGTCGCAACGCGCACCGGAAACGCCGGCGGCACTTCGTAGAGGTCAAACTCCCGCATCATCACTGCCATGGTGCGGTCCTGTGACCCATCATTCACCACCACGACCTCGAGATGCGGATACTCGAGCGTCAGGAACGAGAGCACGCTGGAGGCGATCGTCACCTCCTCGTTGTGTGCGGGAACCAGCAGCGTCAGCGCCGGCAGGGCCTCCGACGCCAGCAGGCGCCGCAGGTGCTCGTCGGCGGAAAGCCGCCAGTGCTTCCAGAGTTCCGGGATCGACATCAGCAGCAGGAATGCGTAGCTGGTGCTGAGGAACAGCATATACGTGAGCGCCACCGTCTCGCTCCACCGCACAACGGTCCCCAGGAGGCCGTGGGCGAGCTCGTTCACGTGTCCCCCAGCTCAAGCACGGCGCCGTCCGTCAGCCCGGCGACCATCGTGGCCATGTCGCGCGCGAACCGGTCCGTGCCTTCGCGCGCCACCCGAAGCGCCGCGCGGCCCCGCTCCCCAAGCTGCGCCAGCGACAGCGCGGCCCTCAGCCGCACCTGCCACACGTGGTCAGCGAGCAGCGGCGCCAGCGCCGGCACCGCCGCCGGCGAGCCGCGCTGGCCCCGCCCCCCCCCCGCGCGCGCCCCCCCCCACGGCTCGGCCTC
>JAYQOZ010000027.1:0-12226 GCA_038145035.1 Gemmatimonadaceae bacterium
CAGTTCGCCCGCGGCGATCGGGCGCCGGCGCTTGATCGGGTGCCGCCGGTCCGCGTCACGGTCCGCGATGTCGTTGAACAGGTACACCGCGCTGGAAAGCGCGCAGAAGGTCAGGAAAGCCCCGATCGTGAGGGAGAGTGCGTGCGGGTCGGTGAGCCGCCTCGCGAACAGCAACGCCGCGAACACGAACAGATTCTTCGTCCACTGTTCCGGCCGGCAGGCCACCAGCAGGGACGCAGCGGTGGAACGGGACCGCGACGAGGCGTACGGGGGCCGTTCCACTGTGGCTGTCGGGATCGCGGGCGTCATGGCCGCGCGAAGGGCTCAGGCGCCGGTGTTGAAACTCCGGACGGCGTCCGCTTCGGAGTCGTAGGTGTCGAACACGGTCAGCAGCTTGGTGATCGAGAGCAGATCCGTGATGCGCTTGGTGAGGTTCGCGAGCTTCAGGTTGCCACCCTGCTTGGTCACCGTGGTGTAGGTCCGGACGATTTCGCCGAGGCCGGCGCTGTCCACGTACGGCACGTCGGCCAGGTTCAGCACGAGCTTCTTGCGACCCTGCAGGATCAGGCTGTTCACCTTGTCCTTCAGGAGTTCGTCTCCTTCACCCATCGTCATCCGGCCCTTCAGGTCCAGGACGGTGACGTCCCCAGCGGAGCGCTCGTCGATTTGCATGTCTATCCCTTGTGTGAGGCGTCTGAAACCTCGTCGGTTCGTTCGGATTCTAACGTAAGGCGCACGGACGGACCAACGCGCGGCGCGGGACCGATCCGCGTGCGCGCCGGGGTCGTGCGGCGCCCGGCTGGCGCGACAGGCGCCGGCCGATCAGAGTCCTTCGCTGCTCACCTTGCGCTGCTGGAAGCACTCCTTGCAGAACACGGGGCGTCCCTGGGTCGGACGGAACGGTACGGTTGTTTCCTTGCCACAGGAGGAACACATGGTGGTCGTCTCCACGCGTTCGCGTCCCATGGGTCCGGAAGGTCGGCTGGCCCGCTTGGTCTTGCATGCCTTGCACCGCTTGGGCTCATTCCTAAACTGCTTGTCGGCGAAGAACACTTGTTCGCCGGCTGTCCAGATGAACTCGGCGCCGCAGTCCACGCACGTCAGGCTCTTGTCCTGATACTCCATGGGTCGCCACCTTTGCTGGGCCGTACCGTTCCGCCGTCCTAATCAGACTCCCTGCGGAGCTTCTTGCGATTCCGCTTCCGCGCCAGCGCCTGTTTCGCGCGGCGCTTGTCGCCAGGCTTCAGATAGAAAGAATGCTTCTTGATGTCCTTGATGATGTCTTCCTGCTGAACCTTGCGCTTGAAGCGGCGGAGGGCGCTCTCGATCGACTCGCCTTCCTGGAGCTTTACTTCAGCCACGTTCCAATACACCCCCTCACCGGCCGCACGGCTCCCTGTAGACAACGTGGGCCATGCGGCGAACATGCTAGGCTATCACGGGCAGGCGCGGATTCTAGGCGCAAAACGTCTGACTGGTCAACGAGATATCCACGGTTAGGCCAGATTCCCTACAACCCCGGCTTCTTCCAACACTTTCATGCGAATCCTCGTCATCGGCTCAGGCGCGCGGGAGCACGTCCTGGCCTGGAAGCTGGCCGCCGAGCCAGGCGTGACCGCGGTCCTCTGCGCGCCCGGCAACACCGGGATGCGGGGGGTCGCCCGCCTCGTCCCGGCCGATGCCGCCGATCCCGACGCCCTGCTGGCTGTCGCGACCCGCGAGGCGGTGGACCTGACCGTCGTCGGGCCCGAGTTGCCCCTCAGCCTGGGCGTGGTGGACCACTTCCGGACGGCCGGCCGCCCGATCGTCGGACCCACGCGCGCGGCCGCGGCGCTCGAATCGAGCAAGGCGTTCGCCAAGGCGTTCATGGAGCGGCACGGCGTGCCGACCGCCGGATTCGTGCTCTGCCACTCGCCCGTCGAGGCCCTGGAGGTAATCGCGGGCGGACGGCTCGGGCTGCCCGTGGTCGTCAAGGCAGACGGGCTGGCCGCGGGCAAGGGCGTTATCATTGCCGGCACGCGCGAGGAGGCCGAGGCGGCCATCCGTGAGGTCATGGAGGCCCGGCGGTTCGGGGCCGCCGGGGACACGGTCGTGCTCGAAGAGTTCATGACCGGCCAGGAGGCCTCCTACTTTGTGCTGTGCGACGGCACCCGGGCGATGCCGCTCGGCTCTGCCCAGGATCACAAGCGGATCTTCGATGGTGACCGTGGGCCGAATACCGGGGGGATGGGCGCGTTCTCGCCGAGTCCGCTGGTGACGCCCGGAATGGAACAGCGCATCCTGGCGGAGATCGTCAGGCCCGTGCTGGCCGGCATGGCCGCCGAAGGCCACCCGTTCAGCGGCTTCCTCTACGTGGGGCTCATGCTGACCGCCGCCGGCCCGAAGGTCGTCGAGTTCAACGTGCGGTTCGGGGATCCGGAGGCGCAGGTGGTGCTGCCCAGGCTGGACGAGCCGCTGGCGCCCCTCCTGCTGGCCGCGGCCGAAGGGCTCCTGCCCGACCGGGCCGCGCGCTTCTCCCCCGCCGTCCGCGTCGGGGTCGTGCTGGCCTCGGCGGGCTACCCCGCGTCCTCCCGGAACGGGGACGTCATCACGGGTCTGCCGGCCGCCGCCGCCGTGCCCGGAGCCGTGGTCTTCCACGCCGCCACCGCCGAGCGGGACGGCCGGACCGAGACAGCAGGCGGGCGGGTGCTGACCGTGGTCGGCGAAGGAGAGACCTTCTCCGAGGCCATTACGGTCGCGTACCAGGCCGTCAGCGCCGTCCGGTTCGACGGCATGCAGTACCGCACCGACATCGGCCGCCGCGCCCTCGCCTGAGACGGCCATGAAGTACTCGGTGGTGACCTTCGGCTGCCGCGTCAACCAGGCCGATTCGTTCGTCATCGAGGACGGCCTGCGCGCCCGCGGCCTGACCGCAGCCCCTGCCTACGAGGCGGATCTTGTCGTCGTCAACACCTGCTCGGTGACGGCCTCGGCCGACCAGGGGACGCGGCAGACCGTGCGCCGCATCGCGCGTGACAACCCGGGGGCCCGGATTGTCGTCACCGGCTGCCATGCGTCACGGGATCCGGATGCGGTCGGCGCGCTCCCGAACGTGGTGCGGGTCGTGCGCAACGTGGACAAGGAGCGGTTCTCCGGCATCCTTGACGACGACGGGCTGACGCCGGCGGCGCGCGAGAGAGCGGGAGACGGTCCCTGCGGCTCGACCCTCGCGCCAGGCCTGGCCGGTCGCACCGCACTCACCCTCCGGGTGCAGACGGGCTGCGACGAGGCGTGCAGCTACTGCATCATCCCGACCACGCGGGGCCACGGCCGGAGCCGGCCGCTCGCGGAGGTGCTTAGCCAGATTCGGCACGCCGTCGCCTCCGGGTACCGGGAGATCGCCATTGCGGGGGTCCATCTCGGGTCGTACGGCCGCGACCGCGGCGATGGGACGACGCTGGAGCGGCTCGTGACCCGGCTGGCGGACTGGCCGGATGACGTCCGCTTCCGCCTCAGCTCGCTGGAGCCGATGGACTGCACCGGGCGGGTCGTGGACGCCGTCGCAACGTCATCCCGGTTCGCCCGGCACGTGCATCTGCCGCTGCAGCACGGCAGCGATACCGTGCTGCGCGCCATGCGCCGGCCGTACTCGGCCGGTCAGTACCGCGACCTCGTAGAGGCGATTCACGCCCGGATGCCCGACGCGGCCATCGGGACGGACGTCATGGTCGGATTCCCCGGCGAGACCGACGCCGACTTCCGCCGCACCCTCGACGCCGTGGAGCACTGGCCCTTCAGCCACGTCCACGTCTTTCCGTACTCGGACCGGCCGGGCACCGAGGCCACGCGGCGGGGCGGGCGGGTGGACGGTGCGGTCGTCCGCGAGCGGGGACGGCTGGTGCGCGAGGCGGCGGCACGCGCCAGTCGGAGGTTCCAGGCACGGCAAGTGGGGACGGTCCAACGGGCCCTCACCGTGGACGATGGGTCACGCGCCGTCACCGGCAACTACCTGAAGGTGCGCATTCCACCGGGGCGTGCCCGCAATGGATGGGTGGATCTGGTTATCGGTGGCGTGCCCGGTGCTTTGACCGGCGCCGACGGCGGTGCCGCGGTGGCACAATGACGGGCATCCGACCATGACGCAGGGCAGCGTTGCGACGGTGGTCCGGGCCCTGAACGACGCCGGCGTCCGGTATCTCATCGCCGGCGGCCTCGCCGTGGCCGCCCACGGCCACCTGCGATTCACCGCGGACGTCGATCTGATTCTGGCCCTCGACGCGGACAACATCGCCCGCGCCCTGCCCGTACTCAAGGAACTGGACTATCGGCCGCGCGTGCCGGTTCCGCTGGAGGCGTTCGCCGACCCGGTACAGCGCGCGACGTGGGTCCGCGAGCGCCACATGATGGTGTTTTCGCTCTTCAGCCCGTCGCACGCCGCCACGGAGATCGACCTATTCGTGGAGTCCCCGCTGGACTTCGAGGCCGCGTACGCGGGGCGTGTCGAGCAGTCTGTCGATCGTGATACGCCCGCCGCGTTTGTGGGCCGTGACGACCTGTTGGCGATGAAGCGCCGTGCCGCGCGACCGCAGGACCTCGCGGACATTGACGCGCTGGAATCGCTGGCCCGGGAGGAGTCGGATAACCATGAATCCTGACGATCGCGCCTGGCCGGCCCGGTGGGACGGACATGCCCGGGCGCAGCGGCGACGAATTGCGGCCCTGCCCCTCGTCGAGAAGCTCGCGTGGCTGGAGGAAGCGCAGCGCCTGGCTGGGTGCCTCACGGGTGCCCGCCATGCGTTTCAGGACGATTCCGCCTCTCGCTCTCTGGAGTTCGACGATGAGTGAGCTGGCGCCGGTCGTGTACAAGCATCCATGCCAGGTCGCCGACGAGATCCTTGCCGCGACTGGCTACTGGCCATTGCTGTCCGATTCCCGGATCGACATTGGCGAGTCCCTGGACTGGGACCTTGACGAAGGAGTTGACGGCCTTCGGGACCGGCTCTCAGCATTCCCGGAGGATACGCCCGCAGGCCGAGTCGTCTGTGCGGCCGGACTGTTTTCTCTTCTGAGCAATTGTCCACTCGAGTGGTTCTCGCCGAACACCGACGAGCTCGAGCGACTGGCCAATCTCGTGCCGGTAGACGTCCTTCAAGATCCTCGCGAAACTCGATGGGAACTGCAGCTGGCTGCTGCTGCCCAGGACCAGTCACGGGCGCTGCTGCTGGCGGGCCGGCTGAAGGACGGCAAAGGCACTGATGGGGATGTTGCCCGAGCGGCACAGGTCTGCTTCTTGATGCTGCATCCAGGTACAGACAAACCCATTGGACCTGAGCTCAGTATTCCGGAGATCGGGCCAAACACTGAACTGTTGCAGGAGGCTGCTGACCTTGTAACCCGAGTCCGGGCGATCAGCTGCAAGATTGGCGCTCCTTCGGAAATAGGAACCGGCACACCTGAATGGAGCGTCCGGGCGGCCTTCGACATCCTGTCTTTGTTGCGGAGTGTCGGCTTGCGAAAGCCACTCACCCCTACCCAGGCGGCCATCTGTTGCTGGTGCGAGTGCGCCATTGGCGTTGGGCAAAACGACTTGTCCCGCATTCGGGAGGCCGGTCGCGGGTTCTTCGCGCTCCCGCCGCTTGTAGCCGAGGCATCGAGTGACCCGGATGTCACTGAACGTATCAGCAGGAGGCCTGAGTCACTGAGGCACGAGGCGGCGACCGACTGCTTCCGTCATGCAGGTGCGTGGTCAGAGATGGCTGCCGCTGCCCGTAGCTGGGTGGACGTCGATCCCGCCGCCTCGGCTGCACGGAAGGCTCTCGCCGAGGGCCTTCACTAGGACGGGCGTACCGCGGAGGCCGTGGACGCCTACGAGGACTATGTCCGCGTGGCGGATACAGAGGACTCCTGGGAGGCATCCCTCTTCCTAGACCTCGGGCTCCGCTACAAGAACGGAAGAGGCGTCGAACGTGAACTCCAGGCAGCCGGACTCTCGGCGGCTCAGCGCCCCCAGGGCGAGGCTCTGCTGGCCCTCGTCCTGCCGTGGTACCAGCGGCTTAGCTCTCCCGCACGTGAGCAGTGGTGGATCGGCGCCTATCTCGCGACTTCACCTGATGTCGCCGCCGCTATTGACCAGGCCAGGTGGGGAACAGTCACTACTTGCTTCGGCGAGGCCGTCGCTCTAGAACTGAAGAATCGGGTGTTCTTTCCACTAGTACAGTCCTGCCCGACGTGTCCAACCCACGACTCGGACTGGAAGAAGGTGTGGGAACAGAAGGGGACACTCGGTCAGATGCTGAACTGCCTCTTGCAGGCCAGGGTGCCGATCCACGCTGGGTCGAGGGTCCTTCGAGAGTTTCTGAACCCAGCCACGCCTGACTTGGCCCGATTCCTCTCTTCCACGAACGACCCGAAGCCCCGATTTCTTCGGCTCGCCGAGCTTCGGAATGCGGGTGCGCACACGAGCGGTGCCATAAGTGAGGCTGAGGCTCGCGAAGCCGAGGAACTCGCAGCATCGATTCTCGGCACACTCGCGGCGGGCGTCCGCTGATCTTGCTGCTTTCTGCGCGCGTCGGGCGGCGCGGCTCGTTCGTTGTGTCCGGAAGGAGCCCCTAGCCGGACGTGCGGCCGGGGGCGTGTACCTCGAGGGTGGAGCCGGGGACCAGCTCGAAGGTCGCCGAGGCCAGGCGGATCTGTCCGGACGACGCGTCGACTTCCTCCAGGATCCGGGTGAACAGGTAGTCCTTCGTCCACCGCCGGCGGCGGTAGTCCACCACGTACCGCACGGTGAACTCGATCCAGTTGTCCGTGGCGACGAGCGTGATCATCGGCTCGACGTTCGCGTCCTCGAGCCGGTAGCGGTGCACCATCGCGACCCAGGAGTCCTTGACCTGGGCGGCGTAGCCGGCGAGCACTTCGTCCACGACGCGACGCAGCATCTGCCGGGCGAGCTTCCAGTCTGAGCCGTACTTGATCGGGACCCGGATCTCGTCCCAGAGGAACGGGAAGTCGGCCGAGTAGTTGAAGACAGGCTCCTTGAACACCGCGCTGTTGGCGACGCGCACGAGGCGCCCGGTGTAGAGGTCGCCCGCCACCCACTCCCCCGTTTCCATCAGCGTGGTCCGCAGGACCGACACGTCGATGACGTCGCCCTTCACCCCGCCGAACTGGACGCGGTCGCCCGGCGCGAAGTACTGGCCGAGGGAGAGGCTGATCCACCCGGCCGCGCTGGCGATCGGATCCTGCAGGGCAAAGGCGACGCCGGCGCCGGCCAGGCCGAAGGCGACGGTGAAGCCGCCGAGCTGGTCGCTGGCGTTGTCCACGATGACGAGGGCCGCCACGACGTAGCCCACCAACCCGATCAGCTTCCGGACACGGTAGCGGGCGTCCACGTCCCTGATGTGCCGGCTCACGGAGCGCTGGAGCAGCCGGGCCGCGACGAGGATGCCCGCCACAATCGCGGCGATCAGGAGGATCCGCTCGAGGGCGGGGGCGTACAGCAGGTCGCGCAGGTCCATCGATGCTCCGGGTCCCGGCCTCCCCACGCCTGTCCGTGCCGCCGCTCAGCTCAGCGGCCGGGGGCGGGCGGGGCGGCCGGCGCGAGTGATACCACGAACGCGGCCTCGCAGGTGTTCCGGACGTCCTGCTCGGCCGCGCCCACGAGGGCGTCCTTCCGGACGTCATACCTCAGGAGGCGGGCCTTCTCGGGCAGGCCCGCGATGCGGGCCCGGCCGTCCGAGTTGGTGCCCACCTCGAGGTCGGATCGCTTGATGCTCCACGGCCCGTAGCGCACGCGGACGTGGATCAGGGCGCCGTACACCGGCCGGCCGTCGGTCCCGTGCACCGTGAAGTCCGCCGAGCAGGGACCGAGACGGGCGTCCAGGACGGGGATCTCCTGCGGGGGACGCTCCTGAGGGTGTGCCACCCCTGGCAGGGCGGGGATCAGGAACCATCCGAGCAGGAGTACGGCTGCGACGTGCATATGTCCCCTTGCCCTCAGTCCATCAGGCCGGCGACAACCTGGGCCGCCGACTTGCGCGTGCCGCCCTCGACGATGAGCTGGCCGCACGCGGCCCGGATGTCCCGGCCACGGCTCTTCCGTACCATCACGGTGACCCCCTGTCCGGCGAGGATAGCGCCGAAGCGGTCCACCTGCGCGTCGGAGGGGCGGGCGTAGGGGATGCCCGGTGCCGGATTCAGGGGAATCAGGTTGACCTTGGCCTTGATGCCCTCGAGGAGCCGCACCAGGCGCCGGGCGTCCTCCGGCGTGTCGTTCACCCCGTCGAGCAGCACGTACTCGAACGTGATGCGGCTGCGGTGCCGGACGGGGAACCGGCGGCACACGTCCAGGATGGCCGCCAGGGGGTACTTGCGGTTCGGCGGTACCAGCCGCGTCCGCATCTCCTCCGTCGTGGCGTGCAGCGAGATGGCCAGGTTGGGCATCAGCGGCTCTGCCGCGAGCCGCTCGAGGGCCGGGACGATGCCCACCGTCGACAGGGTGACCCGCTTCGGCGAGAGCCCCATGCCGTCCGGCGCGTGCAGCATGCCGAGGGCCTTCATCGTCGCGTCGTAGTTGTGCAGGGGCTCGCCCATGCCCATCAGGACGATGTTGAAGGGCGCACCGAGGAGCCCGGTGGCGCGGGCGAGCACGCGGACCTGTCCGGCGATTTCCCCGGCCGTCAGATGCCGGACCAGGCCCATCTTGCCGGTCAGGCAGAAGTCGCAGGCCATCGCGCAGCCCACCTGCGTCGAGACGCAGAAGGTCATCGAGGGCGTGTCGGGGATGAAGACGGCCTCCACCTGGCGGCCATCGGCAAAGGCCAGTGCCAGCTTGCGCGTGCCGTCCGCCGACACGGCATCGGCGGTGACCCGGGGCGTGGAGATGCGGAAGGCGTCGGCCAGGGTGACGCGCAGATCCTTCGGGAGATCCGTCATCGCGTCGAACGAATCGACGGCCCGCTGGTGGATCCAGCGGTAGACCTGGCGCCCGTGGAAGCGCGGCGCACCCGTCGCGGCCAGGGTGGCCTCCAGTTCTTCCGGGGTGAGCTCGGCGAGGTCGGGACGGGTGTCCATGATAGCGGATCGCGCGGAGCGCCTCCGGGATGGATAATAGACGTTCCCCCGGTGCCACACCCACAGGTGATCCGCGACGTGCTTCCGAACGGCCTCCGTCTGCTCACGGAGCCCATGCCGCACGTCCGTTCGGTGTCGGTGGGCGTCTGGCTGACGCGGGGGTCACGCCACGAGCCCGCCGCGCACGCGGGCATCGCGCACTTCGTCGAGCACATGCTCTTCAAGGGCACGACGAGCCGATCCGCGGAGGACATCGCCCAGGCCATCGACTCGATCGGCGGGCAGATGGACGCCTTCACCGGGAAGGAGTACGCCGGGTACTACCTGAAGGTGCTCGACGAGCACCTGCCGGCCGCGCTGGAGGTCCTGGCCGACATCGTGCGCCACCCGAACTTCGCGGCGGACGACATCGAGCGCGAGAAGAAGGTGGTCCTCGAGGAAATCAAGATGGTCGAGGACACGCCCGACGACCTGGTCCACGAGCTGTTCTCCGAGCAGTTCTGGAAGGACCACCCGCTCGGGCGGCCCATCCTCGGCGTGCCCGCCTCGGTCTCGGCGCTCGACCAGGCCGCGCTCCGCGCCTACTTCGGCGGCACCTACCACGCCGGTAACCTGATCCTCGCGGCCGCGGGGCATGTCACGCCCGAGCAGGTGCGGGCGCTGGCGGAACGGTGCTTCGGCGACCTGGCCGGCGCGCCCGAGGCCGACCAGTCGTCCGCCCCCCGCGTGGTGCCGCACGTGCTCATCCGGGAGAAGGACCTCGAGCAGAGCCACGTGTGCCTCGGGACCGACGCCCTGCCGCAGGCCCACGGGGACCGGTACGCCAGCTACGTCCTGAACACGGTGCTGGGCGGCTCGATGAGCTCGCGCCTGTTCCAGAACGTCCGTGAACGCCGCGGCCTGGCCTACGCTGTGTTCAGCGGCCTCAACGCCTACCGGGACACGGGCTGCTTCACGGTCTACGCGGGCTGCGCCAACGAGGCCGTCGGCGAGCTGGTGGACGTGGTCGTCGGTGAGATCCGGCGGATCAAGCACGAGCTGCCGTCCGGCGACGAACTGCGCCGCGCGAAGGACCACCTCAAGGGCAGCCTGATGCTGAACCTCGAGAGCACCTCGAGCCGGATGTCCAACCTGGCACGGCAGGAGATGTACTTCGACCACCACGTCGGCCTGGACGAGACCATCCGCGGCGTGGAGATGGTGACGGAGGACGACCTGGCCCGTGTGGCCGCGTCCCTGTTCGCCGAGGATGCCCTGGCCGCCACCGTCCTCGGACAGGTGGATGGCCTGAGCCTGCCGCGTGAGCGGCTGGCCCTGACCTGACGGAGCGTCGCACCGGAACCATGATCGAGCGGTACACCAATCCCGAAATGGGTCGCCTCTGGAGCGACCAGAAGAAGTACGAGACGTGGCTGGAGGTCGAGCTGGCCTCCGTGGACGCCCTGGTCGAGGAAGGCATTGTGCCGGCCGCCGAGGCCCGGGACCTCCGGGCAAAGGCGAACTTCAGCGTCGACCGGATCAACGAGATCGAGAAGGTCACCCAGCACGATGTCATCGCCTTCACGACGTCGGTGGCCGAGTTCGCCGGGGCCCCGGCGCGCTGGCTGCACTTCGGCCTGACCTCCTCCGATGTCATCGACACCGCGCAGGCACTCCAGATGCGCGACGCCGTGGACGTGATCCTGCGGCAGGTGGACGCCCTGATGGCGGCGGTCCGCACCCGGGCCGAGGAACACCGCCGGACGCCGATGATCGGCCGTACGCACGGCGTCCACGCCGAGCCGATGACGCTGGGCGTGAAGATCGCGCTCTGGTATGCGGAGCTGGCGCGGGACCGGGACCGGATTGTCCGTGCCCGCGAGGTTGTCTCGGTGGGCAAGCTGTCTGGCGCCGTGGGGACGTTCGCGCACCTGCCGCCGTCGGTCGAGGAGAGCGTGTGCCGCCGGCTGGGCCTCGCGCCGGCGCCGGTGGCCTCCCAGGTCATCCAGCGCGACCGCCACGCCGAGCTGATGTCGGCTCTGGCGATCACCGCGTCCACGCTCGAGAAGATCGCCCTCGAGATCCGCGGCCTGCAGAAGACGGAAATCGGCGAGGTGGAGGAGCCGTTCGCCAGAGGACAGAAGGGGTCCTCGGCGATGCCCCACAAGCGGAACCCGATCGGCTGCGAGCAGATTGTCGGCATGGCGCGCCTGATGCGGGCGAACCTGATGGCGGCGCTCGAGAACAACGCCCTCTGGCACGAGCGGGACATCTCCCACTCCTCGGTCGAGCGCGTCATCCTGCCCGACACCTTCATCGGCGTGGACCACATGCTGCGCCGCATGACGCGCATCGTGGCCGGCATGGTCGTCTATCCGGAGCGGATGCTGGAGAACCTGCACCGGTCCCGCGGCGTCGTCTTCTCCGGCACCGTCCTGCTGGAGCTGGCGCGGCGCGGCGTGTCCCGCGAGCAGGCGTACGAGTGGGTGCAGCGGAACGCCATGCGCGCCTTCCACGAGGCGGTCGACTTCAGGGGCCTGCTGCTGGCCGACGCCGACGTGACGAACGTCCTGCCGCCGGCCGAGATCGAGAAGGCGTTCGACCTCGACGAACAGCTCCGCCACGTCGACCACATCTTCCACCGCGTGTTCCCCAGAGCCTGAGGAGTCCGATGCGCGCCCGAGTCTTCGTCACCCTGAAGCCCTCCGTGTTCGACCCGCAGGGCACGACTGTCGCCGAGGCCCTGCACACCATGGGCTACAGCTCGGTGTCGGGCGTGCGGCAGGGCAAGTACTTCGAGCTGGACGTCGACGCCGCGACGGCGGAGGAGGCCCGGACCGTCGCCGGCGAGGTCTCCCAGAAGCTCCTGGCCAACCCGGTGATCGAGTCCTACCGGATCGAAGTGGACCCGAAGGCCTGACGTGACCTTCGCCATCGTCGTCTTTCCCGGCTCCAACTGCGACCACGACGCGTACCACGTGGCGAAGCACGTGATCGGCGCCGGCGCCGAGTTCGTCTGGCACAAGGAGGCGAGCCTCAAGGGTCCGGACTGCGTGATCCTGCCCGGCGGCTTCGCGCACGGCGACTACCTGCGGACGGGTGCGATCGCCCGCTTCTCCCCGGTGATGGCGGATGTGCGGCGGTTCGCGGACGCGGGCGGGCCGGTCATCGGCATCTGCAACGGCTTCCAGGTGCTCCT